>CAMDWA010000073.1 GCA_945877855.1 Thermoflexus hugenholtzii JAD2
GTCAACAAAGGCGGCAGCATCAATTTGCATGTTAGCGTCAACCCGGCCCAAAATTACAGCATCGAAATTTACCGACTCGGTTGGTATGGCGGCACTGGCGGGCGCTTGATTCAAACCATCACCGGCAAAAGCGGCACCAAACAACCCGATTGCCCAGCCAATGCCACCACCGGCATGGTCGCTTGTAGCTGTGCCATTGCTCATACGTTGAATGTGCCTACCGCTTGGGTGACTGGTGTTTATGTCGCCATGTTGGTGCGGGCCGATGGCTACCGCAGCCAAATCGTGTTTACCGTGCGCGATGACAGCCGCACGGCCAATTTCATCTTTCAATACCCCGTTACCACAAACGCCGCCTACAACAATTACCCATCCGGCACCAACCGCTCGCGCAGTTTATACAATTTCAATAGCTGCGATGTCGTCGCCTGTGCCGAAATACCAGCCTTAACCGGCACTGGCTCGAAACGCGCTGTCAAAGTATCATTTGATCGGCCCGGCGGGGTCGAGTTGTCATCGTATCGGCTGGGTTATGAATATTACTTGTTACAATGGCTTGAGAAAGAAAATTATGACGTGCAATATGTGACCGATGTCGATGTGCATGGCAACGCCGCGTTACTGCTCAACCGCAAGGGGGCAATTTCGGCTGGGCATGATGAATATTGGACCAAAGAGATGCGAGATGCTTGGGAAGCCGCCCGCACCGCTGGCACTAACTTGGCTTTTATTGGGGCCAATATCGCCTATTGGCAAATTCGGCTTGAGGCCAGCGCCGCTGGCGCCGCCAATCGCGTCGTTGTAGGCTATAAAGACATAGGTAATATCGAGACAAACCCCATTTCAAACCGCAACGCCACCGACCCGTATACCGTCGGTGAAGTGCCATATACCACCCATATCGACCCGCTGGCCTTAACCGACCCAACCCGCAATACCACCACCTTTCGCAATTTGGCCACCCCGCGCCCAGAGCAAACCTTGATTGGGGTGCAATATAACGGTTTTGTCGCCAACGACCCAGCCTGGTTTCAGACCTATGTGGTGCAAAATGCAACGAGCTGGGTGTATAACGGCGCTGGTTTTAGCAATGGCAGCGCTGTGCCCAATTTGGTTGGGTATGAAGTCGATAAGCTCTTCCCAGCTTCGGTTTACCCGCACCCCATTAGCACCACCTACACCACTTTGGCACAATCGCCTTTTGTTAACACAAACACTGCCAATGGCACTTTAGCCAATAGCGTGCCAAACGATGTGCAACAAGCCTCCATCTATCGCGCCCCAAGCAATGCGTGGGTGTTTGCGGCTGGCACGTTAAATTGGCCGTATGGCTTAGCACGTGCTGGCTATACCAATACGGGTATTCAGCAAACCATGCGTAATGTCATGAATCGGTTTTTGCTACCGGCAGGCACTGGCACATCAACCCCCACCCCGACCCCAACACGCACCCCCACCGCCACAAACACACCTATTGCGGGTGCAACCAACACACCAACTTCTACCCCAACCCAAACACCAACAGCAACCAATACCCCTATTGCAGGCCCAACGAACACGCCCACTGTAACCCCTGCTACTTCAGTATGTGTCAACAGGCTTGTCGATGCCGGATTTGAAGGCATTAGCCAATTAACCGGCTCGGCATGGGAAGACTGGGGCAACACAACCATCAACCCAGCTGGGCATACTGGTCAAGCCATTCAAGTTGGCCCTGCCGCGGGCGGCTTTTCTCAGGGGGTGGCGGTATCACCCGGCCAAAATTACAGCCTAAAATTTTGGGGCAAGGCCAGTGCCACCTTGCCCGGTACCGGTGTCGTGGTCTTGTCGTTTTTTACCGATTCTAGCCATACGACCGCCGTTGGGTCAAACATCAGCACCGATGTCAATACCTCAGCCACATATGTTGAATACACTCAAAATGTCACGGTTCCAGCCGGGGCCAATTGGCTAACAACATGGGTTTGGCAAAACGCCACCCCATCCGATTCATTAATGCTTGACGATTTTTGCTTAAGTTTGCAAGGTGCGCCAACCAATACGGCAACACCCACAGCAACCGCCACCCAAGTTGTGAACCCAACCGCCACGCCAACGCCTGCCCCAGCCAACACTGCAACCCCTACACCCACAGCAACCCCCACGTCAAGCCTGCCGCGCATCACCATCTTTATCAATGCTGCACCCTATAGCATTCAAAACTTTGTTTTCAACAGCAATATCTCTGGTTCAACTTCATTTTCATTAGACAATAGTGTGCCAGATGATGGCGACAGTGTGCCGATTAGCCGCACCATGACAGTCAACCCCGGCACTTATAACCTTACTCAACAAGTGCCTGCCACTTGGAAATTAGGGCAAATTACATGTAATGTCACTGGAACGGCAAGCACCAATACCAATCTCAACATCGCAACGGCTTATGTCACTGTGCAAAACGGCTCGACCGCAACTTGCACCTTTGTCAATTGGCGTGATAGCAATATCTTCACCTCTATTTTCCGCGATGACAATGCCAATGGCGTGATGAATGCTGGCGAATCGAGCTTAAAGAATTGGACAGTGCGTTTATATGAAATGACCACCCCGACCACACGAGTATTAAAAGATACCCGCACGTCAAACAATTCGGGGCAAGCCAATTTTAACAATTGGCCGTCCAACCGCACTTATCAAGTCTGTCAGGTTATGCAGTCGAATTGGACCAACACCTTGCCAAGCGGTGTGGTAAACAATGAGGCTTGTTATACCGTCACACTGGCCCCCGGCACCAGTGTAGACCGCACTTTTGGCAATCGCCCAACCGTGCTAAATAAATTGTCGCCATTTAATAACGATTGGATGCAAGGCGACGAACCGGCAAAAATAGAAATTGACCACGAAACCTTGACCGATGATACTTCGGGGCAATTGCCCTCGACACGCTTTTTGGCTTATGCGCGGTTGCCGGTGCCTTTTCATATGGCGGGCTATAACGGGCATTATTATGCCGATAAACCTGATCAGTTTGAGAAAACAATTTACTTGTCGTTGGTGCGGTCAACGGCAAATATACGCCGAAAGTAATTTACGTCAACTGTTTCAAAAATTGCGCCGAGCGCAATTTGCGCTCAAGCACAAACACCAACACCGAGCGCAAGGCACGCTCGGCCTGAAAATGCACATCAGCAGGAATTTGCAACGCCGCCAAGGCCTCGAAGGGTTGGCTGAGCATGGCCCGCAAAAGGTTGAGCGTTTGTGGCATCAGCGCCACGCCGTCACGCGCAAATTTGGCGGCATCGTGCGATAATACCCCACCGGCATAGGCCGAGAAAATGATCGACTTGGACGCGGCATCATCCACATCGATCGGCACACTGGTTTTGGCGCAGCGGTAAAGTTGTGGGCGATAACCAGTTAAAGTCAACAAACGCATTTCAACATAGCGCACCGCCAATTGTGGGTCTGGGGCACTGCACAGCCATTCCAAGGCGTTAGCAAGCAATTCATACAATTCCGATTCGTCGGTTTCTTCTTGGGCAAAGGCATCGGCCAATTCGCATACATAATGCGCCAAAGTGGCGCGTTGCACATCTTCGCGCAGTTGCACATAGGGTTCAATCGTATCGGCCTGCGAGGCCACATCAAAAGTATGGCCTTGCGCCAACACAAATTGCACCCGCGTAAACAGCTCGACATGCCCAGTTTTGCGGCTAGTCAATTTGCGCACCCCCTTCGCCATCACCTTCATTTTGCCGCGGGCCGGGGTGAGAATGGTGAGCAAGCGGTCGGCCTCGCCCATATCGACACGACGCAAAATAATGGCTTGGGTGTTGTAAAGGCGTGAGCGAGACATTTTTTAGGGGGATTTTGGATTTTGGATTTATCCAGATCTAAGGGATTGTGTAAAACATCACAATTTGTCCAACACAAAGACCACAAAGGGTTTATAAAAATACCTTCTTAGTGTACTTTGTGTGCTTTGTGAGAGGTTTTTGTATTAATAAAAATAGTTTTTATACTAACTCTAATCCAAAATCTAAAATCATTTATTTGGGTTGACACACAGCACAAAAATGAGTGCTGCGTTGGCCGACGATAAGGCGTTGAATGGGCGCACCACATTGATCACAAGGTTTGCCGGTTTGCCCATACACGCGAAAATTATTTTGAAAGTTGCCGCCCGGGTAAACCCAATCAAAGCTAGCGCCATTAGCCTGAATACCCTCGTGCAACACGGCTTGCACAATACCATGTAAACGCACAGCCTCGGCCTCACTTAGGCTGTTGGCTGGGCGCTGTGGGTGTAACCCAGCACGATGTAACGACTCATCGGCATAAATATTGCCCACACCGGCGATCAAATGTTGATCGAGCAAAACCGGCTTGAGCAAGCCTTTTTTGCTGCGCAGTTGGGTTACAAAATCGCTTTGGCGCATCTCAAGTGCGTCGGGGCCAAGGTCGCCAATCACTTCATTAGGGTCATCGACCAGCCACATACGCCCAAATTTGCGCGTGTCGTCAAAACATAGCGCCAAATCTTGGTCGAGCAAACAAACAACCCGCGCATGAGGCGTAAAGGCTTGGCTACGCGGCAATACATCGAGCCGCCCCGACATACGCAAATGCACCAACAAAAATTTTAAATCTGACCGCCCCGCTTTTTCTGTATTTTGGTCTCTGCCTTCTACATTCTTTGTTTCAATCATTATCACTTTGCCATGCCGCCGAATAGCGCTGACTTGCCGCCCCACCAAATCGGCGCTAAAACGTTCGACAATAGGAGTAGCGACAGTGCGCCGCCATGACACCTCTACGGCTGTGATGGTGCGCCCCAGTAGCGCAGGCTGCCCACTACGTAGACGGCGGGCAACGGTTTCAACTTCGGGTAATTCGGGCATCTTATCTTTTATTTCACCTTGATAATGTCACATTGAAGAGACGTATGCTGATTTCACTATACCTTCCCCTGCCGACGGCAGGGGAAGGTATAGTGAAATCAGCGAAAACTTGCTTTGCTTTGGCTAATGTGACATTGTCAGGTTACAAATCCATTTTCATGTGAATAAAGGTTTGACGCGGCACAAACCCCATCAACTTTAAGGCCGTGTGGGCCGCTGGGTGGGGGTGCGATTGGGCGGTTAATAATGATTTACTGATGTAATCGGTAAATCGGTGCAACCCAGCCGCCAACAAAGCCACCCCTTCAGCAACGGTGGCGTCATCCATTAACATCAGCTCAACATAATGATCATGCACCTCGAAATTGGCGCGGGTGCGCACCGCCCCCCGCCCCCCAACATGCCAATGCTCACGGTTGCCACCCAAATTATTGCTAAACGACCAACGCAACCCCAAACGATAGGGACTTTCATCAAATGGCTCAGAATAAGTCAGCGCATCAGGCACATTAGCATGGGTGGCATTCCACACCAGATCGCGGTCAGACCAACGCGCCGAACGCACCATCGGTATATTTGTCAGTTGTATTGGGTCGATCACTTCTGATGGCGCTGCGGGTGTTTGGGTCCATACCGAAGCGCGATGATAGCGGGTCACTTTGCCGACAGTTTCGAAGCCAAATTTTTGATATAAGTGCATTGCCGGACTGTTACCATCGACCACCTGTAACGCCAGATGACGCACCCCGCGTTGTTGTTGGGCAAATTCGAGCGCGGCTTGCATCAGCGCGGTGCTAATGCCACGATTGCGATGGTTGGGGTGCGTCGCCACATTGCCGATCACCCATGTGTTGGTGCGGGTCGGGTTGCGCTGGATCGACACATTGCCCAACAATTGCCCTTCTTCTTCCCACACAAAAGCTGGGGCTGTTTGCGACATCATGGCATCGATGGGGCCATAGGTGCGCAAAGCGCGTATCATCTGCTGCCCTTCGGCATTGTCGTCGCCTTGCTGACGCGAGATTTGAATTTCTTCATGGAAGGTCGTCTCGAGCAAATCGGCAATTGGCAAGCTATCGTGCCACGCGCTAAACCGTCGCACATGCGGGTGGCGCTTGGTCGTTGTGGCACGTAGCAATGGGGCTAGCACAACATCTATTTTACAGGAATAATGAGCGAAAAGTGCTGAGTGCTGAGTGCTAAGTGCAACGATGTTAATTTTTAGCCTGCGAAGGCAGGCTTTGTGTGCTCAGCGCGCCATTTTAATGGCTGCGATGTGATTATCGTGTGGGCGGGTTTACCCCTTCATGCCCGGCAAAATGACGCGCAGAAGCAGATAAAGATCGAGCACGGCGAACCCAAGCAACAGAGCAAACCAAAGCCAACGCTGCGCCCCAAAACGGCGCAAGGCTTGATGCCAGCCTAACGCAAAAGCAACGGCCAATGGAATAAGCGCCGGATATAAATAGCGGCCTTGAAATTGCACAAATTGCAGGTTATACCAAACAAAGGCCAAAACGGTCATAGCGCCCAGCGCTGCCAACAATGTCAACCCGCGTGAGGTATTGACGGCATTTTTGCGCTGTGCCCACCACACAAAAAATAAAATGGTTGAAATAAGCGTAAAAGCCAAAAACACAAGGTAAAAACGGCGGTCAATCACGATGCTCATCCAACCAAATTGCGCCCAATACGATTGAAAGGTGATTTGAAATAGATCGAGCAGCCAGCCGTTTAAGCCTTTTTGGGCCACCCATTGCGCGGTAGTGGGTTGCCCGATCACAATCTCATTGTGGCGGCCCAACCCAAGCAGGTCAAACCCGCCATAGGTTTGCATATTGCGTAGCCACCATGGGGCAGCAATAATGATGGCAATACCCAGCCCCCACCATTGGCGCACGCTAGCCAAAGCAGCAACAAGTTGGGCACGCCAAGGCTTAGGGGTAGGCGGCAATTGTGCTAATAACAGTGCCAATCCAGCCAGCGGCAACGCCAAATAAGCCTGTGCCTTGGTCTCGAGGCTAAGCCCCACCGCCACACCCAGCGCCAGCGTTTGCCATCTGTTGGCACGCGGCGACATAATTACCCGCACGCCCAACAAAGTCGTCAGCGCCAACAGGGCCTCTGATAATGAATCGTTGTTGTAGCCCGCCATGATGTGCAAATGTTGTGGCAATAAAGCCACAAACGCCGCGCTAAAAGCGGCGATAGAAGTGATGCGTGGGTCTTTGTTGCGATCAAACAGGGTTTGAACGATAAAATAAGCACAGGCGACGGTAATCGCCCCAAAACTAAGCGCAAGCAAGCGCAAGGCTAATAATGAGCCATTTGCTGCGACAAAAACCGGCACCGACAGGGCATAAAACAAGGGGGGCTGATGGTCTTCGTATTCGATCTTATCGACCGGACGGGTGCGGTCATCTGGCGGGATGGGAACGAGCGCGGGGTCGTAGTCGCCCAACTCGATGATGGGAAATTGCCCACGCAACGCCAACTGGCGGGTGTAGTTGTAATGCGCGGGTTCGTCGGGCGTTTGCCAAGCCGGTATGCGAATGGCAAACCATGCCCCAACTACAAAATAAAACAGCAGAACGACACCCAGCGGCCAATTACGCGCCATATAAAATGCGCCCGCACAAGGGGCAAATAACAATAACGCTACCGTTACGGGCTTGTTGCATCATTTGCGATGACGGCTCGACCCCACAAGCGCTACAAGCGCCATTGCGCAGGGTTGCGACGGCTAGGGGTTTTTTAGTGCGAATTGAAACGTAAATATTAAGGTCGCTCGGCAAGATGGCGTTGGTCAGCCCTTTGCGTTGCTCGACCAAGGTTGCGTAGCGTTTGCGCAATTCTTGGTCTTCTTGGCGCATGGCGGTATTGTCTTCTTCCCAATTTTTAAGCGCTTGTTTCAACGCGGCGGCACATTTTTGCTCGGCCTTGCGTGATTCCTCTACCGCCATCATGGCAGCCAACAATGTTTCTTCTAAGCTGGCGCGGCGGCGTTTCAGTGATTCGATCTCTTGCTGCACATCCAACAATTCTTTCGACACCTTAATTTTGCCGCTATATAAACGCTCTTCTTCACTTTTTAGCTTCTCATCTAAGCTACGTGCGTCTAAATCCAACATTTTTTGATCGTTACTGGCACGTTGGTGCACCTTTTGCAAAGCTTCAAGCTCTTGGCGGGCATGATTAACCGCTGGGTTATTTCGAATTGCGGCATCAATTTCACGCACCCGTTTGGCTACTTTATCAATTTCGGTGTCAATCAGTTGTAGACGATACAACGGTTCAGCTTTAGACATGGGATGAATTGTAATGTGAATTAGCGAAAAAAGATGAAAATACGCAAAACTGTCAAGAAATTGCCACAACAAACGCCACGCCATAGTCGCGCTCGTGGCTCAGTGAGATCGACCACTGGGTTAGCCCTTGCGCCGCCGCCAATTCGGCGGCCCGTCCGTGCAACATCACCACAGGCCGCCCTTTGGCATCATTAATCACCTCGGCTTCGTGCCAATGAATGCCATGCCGCGACATAATGCGCATCCCCACCCCCAATGCTTTGGCAATGGCCTCCTTCGCCGCAAAACGCACCGCCAACGGCGCAATACGCCCTCGACAATGTGCAATTTCAGCCGCCGTAAAAATGCGCCCAATAAATTTATCGCCATAAGCCTGCACCGCTTGCTCCATGCGGGCCAAATGAATGATGTCGGTTCCGGTTGCTAACATTTTGTTTTGGGGAGGGGGCAAAGTGGCAAGTTGCAGAGTTGCAGAGTTGCAGGAGGCATTTCACTACTTGCACCTGCTACCCGCCACTTTGCTACTTGCCACCTGCTACTTTGCTACTTGCAACTTGCAACTTTACCCCCTGCCCCTATTTCAACTCAAAGCCTTGCTCGTGTAACACCTCGCGCAAATCGGTGCGGGCTGGGCGGCTGACGCGCCGCGCCGAGTGTTCGGTCCAGCCATAATCTTCCATCACCCCGGGGTTGCCCGGCACCGCCACTTGGCGATTGTTATAAATACCGGTGTTCACCATCGCCACATCATATTCTTGCAAAGCTTGGTCAAGCCCTTCATTTGAATAGCTTTCCCAATGCAATACGGCAGGCAATGGCAAACGCGGGCGAATAATTGGGTTGTCATTTGGCACACCCACCGTCATGCCCGAAATAGGAAACATATAGTGCGGCAACCCAAGCAATTGAATGACCTCGCGGGTGCGGTCACGTAACCCACCGATATAGCAAATCCCCAACCCCAACGACTCGGCAGCCAATGCCGCATTTTGCATCACCAAAGCCACATCGACAGTTGCGATGATAAAGTTTTCGACATAATTGCCGACATGCGGATGCCCACGCAAGGCACAGGCATAGTCAAGTTTGCTAAGGTCGGCACACCACGCCAAGAAAATAGGCGCTTGGTTAATGTGGTCTTGATTACCGCACAGCCGCGCCAATTCGGCGCGTTTGGCAGCATCGGTGACAGCCACACAAGCATAGGCTTGCAAGTTTGACGAGGTGGCGGCGCGTTGCCCGGCTACCACAATCGTTTCGACCATCTCACGCGACACCGGGTCGGGTTTATATTGGCGAATGGAACGATGTTGATGAATTTGTTCGAGGACAGGGTTAGTAATTGACATATTAATAGATTAGAGGTGGGTCTCAACACAACATGCGCGTCTGGGGACGCGCATGTTGCGATATTCTAAGCCTAAAGCTCGTAGCCAAAATGCCAAGCCGCCGCATCCATTGGCAAATCGCTCAGGCGCAGGCGACGTAAAGCCTCAAAACGTGGCTTCATTTCGGCGATGGAATCGCCGCCTAATTTTTCAATCAGCGCATCGGCCAGCACAATACATACCATTGCCTCAACAATAGGCACAGCGCGGGGCACTTGACAAAAGTCGCTACGTTCATATTTGGTCTTTACCGCGTCGCCCGTCGCCAAATCAACCGAATCGAGCGGGTTGAGGGTGGTGGCAATGGGTTTAAGCGCAGCCCGCACAATGATGGGGGCGCCATTGCTGATGCCGCCTTCGATGCCGCCAGCATGGTTGCTGCGTTGCTTGATTTCGCCATTTTCAACATACAGTTCGTCTTGGGCTTGGGTGCCCGGGCGCAAGGCTTCGGCAAAGCCATCACCAATTTCAACGCCTTTCATGGCGTGAATACTCATCACCGCCGCCGCCAATTTGCTGCTCAAACGACGATCCCATTGCACATGGCTACCCAAGCCGGGCGGCACATTGAGGGCGGCTACTTCTATCGTGCCGCCCAGGGTGTCGCGTTGCTCCATAATTTGGCGAATTCGCGCCCGCATCCGCTCGGCGGTGGCGGCATCATAACAACGCACATCGCTGGCTTCGGCGGCGGCAAAGCGTTGCTCGAATTGGGCGGGGTTAACTTTGTCATCATTCGTATCATCAACGTTTACTTCACCAACTGAGGTGACATAGCCTCCGACAACAATGCCAAATTGGGCGAGCAAGGCACGGCAAGCCGCCCCCACTGCGACCCGCATGGTGGTCTCGCGGGCGCTGGCGCGTTCGAGCGACAGCCGAAGTTCACGATAACCATATTTAACCGCACCAGTTAAATCGGCATGACCCGGGCGCGGGATCGTCATGGCTTCGACCGCACGGTCGCGCCATTTAATGTGATCTAAATTTTCGACAATAAATGAGATGGGTGCGCCGGTGGTATGCCCAGCCATCACGCCGCCGGTCATGCGGGCATGGTCACGCTCAATTTTCATGCGTCCGCCGCTGCCATAGCCTTGTTGACGACGAACTAAATCGCGATCAACAAATTCAGACGACAGCGGCACGCCTGCGGGCATGCCATCCAAAATGGCGGTAAGTGATGGGCCGTGCGACTCGCCGGCGGTGATAAAGCGAAGCATAGGCCAGAAGTGTACTTGATCTCAGCCTGATGAAATAGAATAGTTAAAGCCTAATCGAAGGAATAGGCCTGCATTAAGCGATCAGTATTAAGATAATCGTAAACAGTGACAAGGTTGGCATGGTGTGGGATGGGTTTTCGCCGAAACCACTATCACTGCATCCTGTGTGGGGTGCAGTGATAGTGATCTCGGCACTACATATAACCCACACCATGCCCAATGATTAGAGGTGAAAATGAACAGCAAATATTGGTTTACTGCCACTGGCACAGGCGTAATCGCCAGCTTACTCATCATGCAATTGAGCGGAATGACACAACCCACCCATGCAAATATCGATGATGCATCAATCTCGAATCATCAAAACCAGCTTGAGGTTGCTGGAGCGTGGGGCAATGGCAAAGTATATCTAATTGACCGCACCACCGATCCTTTAAATGACCCGCGATTTATCGTGTATGACGCAAGCAACAACCGCGTCGAATCAAGCGCGGTACGCTTGCTGGATTCATTAAACATCACCAATTGGCCTGATTGGTATAAATTAGACGCGGCGATTCGCGTAGGTGACACGGCTTATTTATTCCGCAACAGCAATTATTTGGCCTATGACCTGAATACCAAAGTGGTGCTGTTTGGGCCACGCGCTATTACGGCTGGCTGGAGCGGTTGGCCGAGCGACTGGACCGCGATTGATGACGCGGTATATGTGGACAACAACCGCACCTATTTTTTTCGCGGCAATCAGTTTATTGAATACAGCTCGGCCAGCAACCAAGTAACACGCGCCCCGTCGGCCATTTCGGCATCGTTTGGCAGTTGGCCTGCCCATTGGGATCGGGTGGATGCGGTGGTAAAAAGCCTAACCGATGCCGACAAGCTGATCTTTTTTCGCGCTGGCGAGTATTTGCGTTATAGCTTGAGCGCAGCCAAAGTCGATGTCACGCCACAACCCATCAACACCAGCACATGGCCGGGTTGGGTGCCTTCATGGACATCGCATGGGGTTTCACCCGAGGCGGCTTTGCCATGGTCGAGCAACGAATATATGTTTTTTAAGGGCGAGTCGGCCTTGCCATTTAATACCAGCACCAACACCACCCCGGGCGCAACCATGCCATTATCGTCAGTCATGCCCAATTTGCCATGGGGGTGGCGCAATGTCGATGCAACGCTAAATGTGGGCGATAACAAACTCTATGCTTTTAACCAAGGTTATATTTTGGCGCTAAACCAAGCCAATGGACAAATTGAAAGCGGCTACCCGCGTGAATTTGGCCCTGTTTTTCCGGGTTTGCCTGCTTGGGATAGTATTGACGCAGCTTTTTACGCTGGCAATAACAAGGTCTATTTTTTTAAAGACACGCAAACGCTGCGTTATGATGTTCAAAGCAAATCGGTTGACGCAGGGTTCCCGATAAGCATTGCGCTGGCTTTTAGCGGCGTGCCAACCTCGTGGAGTGCGATCAATTTAGCCGTGCATTCGGGCGATGCCAATGTTTATTTGCATCGTGGCAGCGAAGTATTGCGTTATAACCTCATTTCGGCCAAGGTTGAAGACGCGCCCAAACCCAACAGCCCAGCTTGGACCGGCGGCTTTTTGGCGTTTCCATGGATCGCAACCGATTTACGTGGTGGGGCGGTTTGGGGTGTGGGGCCATTTGGCAAAATCGTCCAGACCTTGCGCTTTGGCGCTTTTCAAGATAAATTGCTCGAAGACTTGCCATTTCAGGCCTTCGCAACCACCAACACTGGGGTGCAAGCAACAGTTACCTCGATCACGCCTGATGTATGTCGGGTGGTAAATGGAAACTGGGTAGTGTTTGGAAAATCGATCGACAAGGGGCCGGGCTTGTGCGCCCTCAAGGCTTTTTTGGCAGGCAATGATTGGTTAAACGCCGTCGAAGAAATCGAGAGTTTCCAAATTTTGCCGCCGGGTTCAACCCCGCCACCCACTTGGACGCCCACCGCCACATCGGCAGCCAGCACCCCCATCCCCGCCACCGCAACCCCAATATCACCCTCGGCGGCGACAGCGACCCCATCGACCACAGGCGGCAAACAAAATCAAACCATTACTTTCGAGCCATTGCCAAGCCGTATTCTTAGCGAATCACCCATTACGGTTTTTGCCACTGCATCGTCTGGTTTAAACGTTAGCTTTAATACTTTAAGTGCTGACGTATGTACCGTGAGCGGCAACACAGTGACATTGTTAAAGGCCGGCACCTGCATTATTCGCGCTTCACAAGCCGGCAATAGCACCTTTAATGCCGCGCCCGATGTCGGGCAAGCCTTTATTATTGCGGCGCAAGGCACACCCCAGCCCACCCAAACCCCTATTCCACCCGCGACCCCAACCCTAGCGCCAAGCCCATCTACCATTTTGTTGCCGGGCTTGTGGCGAAATGTTGGGCCGGTAGATTAACGCAGCAAAAAATTTTTGATGCATACTTGGTATCTTTGAGTTGCAGGTCGCAGGTCGCAAATTACAATCTGCAACTTGCGACCTGCAACCTGCAACTTTTATTTAAATTATGGCATCCCCACAACGTAATTCCTCTGATGATTGGGATTTCAACGCAGACGATTCAGACACAACTTGGGAAGTAAAACGCCCAAACAGCAAAGACAGCACCTCATTGGCAAACGACGGCAAAGCCGTTGCCAGTGAATTAAGCCGATTTTTAAATGTATTGTGGCGCAATGCCCGTGTGCGGCGCTTTTTGCTGCTTAGCCTCATTCCAATTGTTGGGCTGTGCGCCATGGCTTGTGTCGGATCGGCCTATTATCTCGGCGGAAATCTCTTTCAACCCGGGCCTAGCCCTCAAGCCACCAGCGCCGCCAAACCAACCACAGCCGTCAGTATTTTGGCCAATAATCAACCAGTGCCACCCGCCACCCCCAACCGGCTAAAACTGCGCAACACCGAATTTAGTGTCAACCCACTGGTGGTAGATGCCAAAGGCCAATGGCAATATGACAAAAATGCCAAAGGTGCAGCATTTTGGGCCGCTGGCACATTGGTCAATTATGTCATTGGGTTACATGCCTCGCCCGAAAATAAAGCCATTTTTGATGGCCTTGCCCCCAATGATTTAATCGAATTGACAACTGGGGCTGGCACATTGCGTTATCGGCTGAACCGCGTACAAACAATCAAAGCCGACGACCTTGCCTTGCTGCGTGACCAATCTGGCCCCCAAGTGACGCTGATGTTGATGGGTGACAGCGGCGATCAACGCCGCATCGCCATTGCCAAATATAGTGACGAAGGCGTGCCCAATGCGCTCAGCCCGATGCGCTTGCCCATACATTTGCCCGAAGCACGGGTGCGCACCACCAGCGACAAATTTATTCAAGGCGCAACGCTTGGACAACCCGGCAAAAACTTTTATCAGGTCAATTTTGAATTAACCAATACCAGCACCCGCACTTTAGACGCGGCGCAATTTGTCACCCAATTAATTGACCCTAACGGGGTTAAATTTCAATTGTCACGGGCAGCGGCTACTGCCGGTGGCGCCCCCGGCTGGCTGCAGGGCCAAATTGGCCCGGGCGCGACCTTAAATGCCAGCGCTGGGTTTGAAGTGCCCGACAGCCTCGCTGGCCCCAAATTAGAATGGACGTTTGCCCTCGACGGCAATAATGGCACGCCGGTTGCACGGGTGACGATCCCATTCCGCCAAACCACACCCTCAGCGCCCACAGCGCCCCCGATTGTGGCCGATGTCTCCATTCTCAATGCCAGTTTTTCGCCCGAAGGCAACGAATTGCGCGTCGTGGGAACCCTGCGCAACGCCAGTGGGCAGCCGTTGGCAGTAACCCTACGTGACATTACCCTTATTAGCGGCAATAACGCCAGCGCCATTATCAACACATTACCGGCTGTGCCTTGGAATGTGCAACCCGGCGAAACCTTGGCCTTTCAATTAACGTTTAACCGCCCCGCAGGTGGGGCGCTAGCAATCTTGACCATCTTGGGCCAAAGTTTTGAGATTGGTGGGGTGTAATTACGATTCGTTGAATGGTTATTGGTTGATTGATAATTCACAAGTCAATCAACTAACCAACCCTGTTTATTAACCAAATGCGCATTATTTTTATGGGCACGCCACAATTTGCTGTGCCATCATTACAAACCCTTATTGATCACCCCGAACTTGGTGAGCTGGTAGCGGTAGTGACACAACCCGACGCGCCCGCCGGGCGGGGCAATGTGCTGACCCAATCACCCATAAAACAACTGGCGTTGCAGCACGACTTGCCCATTTTGCAACCGCCGTCGCTTAAACCCGCCGACGAGGTGGCAAAACTGCGCGAATTGCGCCCCGATGTCATCATTGTGGCGGCTTTTGGGCAAATTTTGCGACGCGATGTACTCGATTTGCCGCCTCATCGTTGTATTAACGTTCACGCTTCATTGTTGCCGCGTTGGCGTGGGGCCTCGCCCATCAGCGCTGCCATCGGCGCAGGCGATGCCAACACCGGTGTCACCATCATGTTGATGGAATTGGGGCTAGATTCGGGGCCGATGTTATCGCAACGGGCCGTGCCAATTGAGGCACAGCACAACACCGGTACACTCACCCCCGTTTTGGCTCAAGTGGGGGCCGATTTGCTCACCGAGACTTTGCCACGCTGGCTGCGTGGCGAAATTGTGCCACAGCCCCAAGATGCCGCGCTTGTCACCCATTGCCGCACCCTTAAAAAAGAAGCTGGCAAGATCGACTGGACGCGCCCAGCCGTTGAGCTTGAGCGCCATATCCGCGCCATGTCGCCATGGCCTTCGGCCTCGACAACATGGCAGGGCAAAAACCTAAAAATTCTCAAAGCTGCGCCAGCCTTGCAATTTGACCGCATGTTGCGCCCACCCGGTCAAGTGTTTGCCCAAGGCAAGCAAATTTTGGTGGCTTGTGGTGGCGGGGTGATCGAGTTAATCGAGATACAGCTTGAGGGCAAAAAAGCCGCATCGGCTGGTGATTTTGCGCGTGGGCAACGTGAGTTTGTGGGGGCAGTGTTAAAGTGAAACTGTGAAAATGTGATACACTAAAATTGTGAAAAATATTACCATTTCAATCGATGATGAGACTTATTATCGTGCACGGATTCGGGCTGCTGAACAATCTTCTTCCGTATCCGCTTTAGTAAGAAAATTTTTAATCCAGCTGACAAATACAACCGAAACTGAAACTGAATTTGAAAGATTAAGACGTGAGCAAAATGAAATCATTGCTAATATTCGCGCAAAACATAAGGGATTTACGGCCAGCGAGAATGTAAGCCGCGAGCAACTCTACGACTAAAATGTATTTCATCGATACCAATATATTGATCTATGCGATATCTGAAAATAGCGCAGAACAATCAAAGGCAACTCGCGCCTTAGAAATTTTGCAACTTACCGATTGTGTTTTATCTATTCAGGTCTTGCAAGAGTTTTACGTTCAGTCAACACGATCAAGCAGGGTATCCCCACTTTCTCATGACGAGGCCAGCGCATTCATTGCCACCTTGCGACGATATAAAATTCAAGATAATACTATCGTTGTTTTTCAAATGGCGTTGCGCCTAAAAGAACGTTATCAAATTTCTTTTTGGGATGCATCCATTCTTGCTGCAGCAAATATTACAGGGTGCACTACCGTATTTTCCGAGGATCTAAACACTAATCAAATTTATGATAATGTGCGTGTTATAAACCCTTTCGCAATAGATAAATAACACAACTTTTTAATTAATTGATAATTATTCCATAACTCAGCGCATTATCCTTCGCCGATGTGCCATCGGGTAGCAGCGCGGGCACACGGGCGAAATCGCTGGGGCGATACAACCCCATCAGCAGGGTGTAATTGCCAGCCGGCAAATTGGCTGGCAAATCGAGCATCCGCTCATCCAGCACAAAATCGCCTTCGCGCCACCATTTGGTTGAAAATTGGGCATTCATGGCGCGGCCATCTTTTTGCGCCACCAATTTACCGCTGGCATCAAACAACTGGGCAAAAATGGTGTAATCTTCTGCAAAATCGCGCTGAATGACCCAATGTGTTTGTAAATACATCTGCTGGCCTTGACGCTCGGCACGGGTCACGCTAACATAAGCGGCGGCATCGCGCTGCCACGATGAATCGAGTGTGAAATAGCCGATGGCCTTGCCCGTTGCCGCTTCTTGGCTTGGGTTATTGCGCCCAACCCCCGCTACTTCATAGCGTTGCCGCCCAGTTGGGTTGCCTTTGCTGTCTTGGGTTTGCAAAGGCTGGCGAATGGGGTCTTCGAAGCGATAAAACCCGACATCTAACTTAAGCACGGTCGAGGGAGTGATTTGATCACGCAAGCGCAATTGGTAATGATCAACGATAACATTGCCCACTTGCCAACGTGAGGTCGGCAACAAACCGCCGCCCGGGTAGGTATTGAGACTGGCAACCTCAGCCTCATCACGCGCATAAAGCTTTATAAAAGCGCTGTAATCGCGGGGGATAGGGCGCAAAGCCTGCCAATAGAGCGTCACCCCAAACAAGCCATTTGGCGCAACGCGGCTGCTGTCGGCATCGACACGATAACCAATCCATCTCATGCCTTCGGCATAGCTTTGCTCGGTGCGAATGAGGTCGGCGGGCAATGCCGCCTCGTTGCTTAATTGGGGTGGCGGGGCATAGGCAGGGCGAATATAGAGAAATGGCGCAGCCAATGTCAGCACGGCAAGAGCACACGGCAGAAGAAAAGAGATGAGAAAGGTGAAGGGATGAAGCATGCGAAAAGAATTTTTTATTTTCGCGTAATTCGCCCCTTCGCGTTTCAAAATATGGCCGATCTGAGCCAAGCCCAACGCCAACAACACCGAAATCGCCGCAATTGCCGGGAACAATAAGCGGCCTTGGCTGGCATAGGTCAACATGGTCCAACGCACCAGCGCGGCAAAATTGGCCGCCACGATGGCCCAACACAGCAAAATGGAAAATTGATGATTGACGTTCCGCTCCGCCGCAATCGTAAATCGCCAATCGTAAATTGCAAATAACCAGCCAAAGGCGGCGGCGATCAACATGGTTTCAAAGGCGCGATAAACCCAAGTGTGCATTGGGATATTGACCGCGCCAAACAACCCCCAATAGGCTTGATGAAAACCATTCCATTCGCCAATCAAATCCCAAACAGTGGGGACGGGGTTGCGAAAACCATCGATTTCGGCTTGGATGCGGGTGGCAGAGAAATCGCCATAGAGCATTTGGTTGCGGGCATACCACCAACCCGCCAATATGAGAATGAAGCCAACACACAACGCCATTTGCCCCAAAAAACGGCGCTGGCGCAAAACTTGGGCCATTGTTTGGGCGGTTATGGGCCTAACCGCCCAAACCTGATTGAACAATAAAACCGCCGGAATAAACATTACCGGCACTAATGCCGAAGCTTTGGTGAGCGCGGCGCAACCCAGCACAAGGCCAAGCAGCATTGCCTGCCATGAGGTTAACCCATCTTGCAGAGCGCGTGTTGCCAATAATAACGCCAGCGCCGCTAACATGCTGACCAAAGTGTCGTTATTGACTGAGGCGCTGATAAACACAAACATTGGGTTAAACGCCACCAGCGAGGCCGCGACAATAGCAACGCTGGGCGAGGCGAGGTTGCGGGCGTTGCAATAAGTGCAAATAACAGTGATCGCGCCCATCAACACCCCCAACAACCGTGCAATATGCACAAATAGGGCTGTGCCGCGCCAAGGGAAATTGTCGGCTGGCATGGGCAGCAGCATATTTTGGTTGTCGGTGGCATCGGCCCGCCCAATATTGTGTTCGTGTGGGTTTAGCTGGGCAATTTGCCGAAAATCGCTTAGATCAAACAGTTGGGCCAGCGCCGCCATTGACACATAATAAAGTGGGGGTTGGCTGCCTTCTTGCTCATAAAACCCTAAATTTTGGGGGTCTTGCACCGGAAAACCATTGCCCCGCGCATAATGCTCAATCAAGGCAACGTGGCGCAATTCGTCAGACACCTCAAAAATAGGGCTGCTGACGCTATAAATACCGCCTGCCAAAAGGTATAGCGCCACAATAAGCGCGATTGTGCGATGATGCCAGATCGTCTTGACCATAAATACACGTCGATTCTAACGGCATTAAATTATTTGCTTTTTGTTCCTCTATTTTTACTTAGAAACTCTCATTTTGTAGTAAACTTTAATGATATATTGATATATTGAATTTATGTATCTTCTCAACTATTGAGGTTTTCCAAAAAGATGTAATGCCGAGATCAGTATCGCTTCGTATATGAAGCGATACTGATCTCGGCGAAAATTTATTTTTAACCCAAAATCTAAAAACATTATGTATCGATTTATCACCGACACCCCTAGCGGCTTAAGCCAAGCCCAAGCCCAACAAATTGGCGTTGATGAACTTGTGGCCTCGTTTGTGCGTTTTGGCGATGAGCAATTTCGCGAAACATTAGATATTACGCTCGAAGAATTTCACACCAAGTTTAAAAATACAGCGGCATTTCCCACCACCTCGGCCCCATCGGTGGGCGATTTTCAAGATGTATACGAGAAATATAAGGGCGATACCATTATTTCGATTCACCTGTCGCGTGATCTAAGCGGCACGGTTAGCGCCGCCGAAAACGCAGCCCAAATGGTAGGCGGTGATATTCATGTCATCGACTCGCGGAATGTGGCGGCAGGACAAGTATTGCTCATTCAAGAAGCCATTGCATTAGCCAGAGCTGGCAAAACCCTCGCCGAAATCAAGGCGGCTCTGGCCGAAATGATTCCTCGTGTGCGTTTGATTATTGGGTTAGACACCCTCGACAACCTAAAAAAGGGTGGGCGCGTCGGTGGCGCACAAGCCTTCATTGGCGGTTTATTACAATTTAAGCCTTTGTTAGCCATTAAAGATGGTAAATTAGCGCCCTTAGAACGGGTGCGCACCGCCGCAAAAGTAATGCCGCGCTTAAGAGAATTGGCGTTGCAAGACTTGACAGGCAAAAGCAACATTAAACTCATGGGCATTCATACAGGCGCTGGGGCCGAAGGCTCAGCGACTGAATTAGCCAATGATTTGGCCAAGACGCTCAACTTGGGCTATACGCCCATGATCATTGCCGTAGGCGCGTCGGTGGCAACCCATGCCGGGCCGGGTGCGTTTGGTTTGGCCTATTTGGCATAACGATGACAGCAGACTTCACCCTGATCGGTTTTGCCATTTTGGGCACAATAGTGGGTGGATTGGTTGGCTTGGTGCCGGGCTTGCACGTGTATAACGTGGCGGGTCTGGCACTTTTGCTTTTTTCGTCGGGGCAATTGGGCATATCGGATGAAGCACTGACATTTTTGTTAATCGGTATGACCGTAGGCTGGACCACCCTCAACCATCTTCCGGCTGTATTTTTGTTTGCGCCAGATGACAGCAGTGTCGTTGCCGTATTACCGGCCACCAAATTTTTGCTGCAAGGGCGTGGGCGCGAAGCCGTGTTGTTAATGGGGTTGGGTGGCTTGGTGGCAACCGCAAGCTTGTTATTGCTCGCCCCATTGCTCGATGCATGGCTGCGGCCTATTCGCGCCATCATTCAACCCCACACCCACTGGATGATTGTGTCCGTCATTGCGTTTATGTTGCTGGGCGAATGGCCGCGGGTCGGCGACCGCGAAGCCACCCCCTTGCGGCGTTTAGCGGCAGCGTGGGGGTATTTGGGGGCAGGCATCCTCACCTTTAGCTTAAGCGGGTTGTTTGGCTTGGTGCTCATGACCCGCAGTCCGCTCGCCATCGAAAATGCTTTTCAAAACTTATTGCCAGCCTTCGTTGGTTTATTTACCTTGCCCGGGCTGTTGCAAATAGGGTTAATGGGTTACCCGCCGCCGCCTCAAACGCGGCATACTTTCGATGCGCAGCCGAGCGAGGTGCTGCGCGGCGGGCTTACAGGCACTTTGGGCGGGTTGTTTGCCAGTGTTATGCCGGTGGTGAGTGGGGGCATTGGCGGTTTATTGGCGGGTCACGCCACGGCCATTCGCGGGGATCGCCTGTTTATCATTTCGCAAGGCGCTTCTAAAACCACCTATTTTCTAGGCAGCCTCTTATTGTTATTTGTGCCGGGGGTGGGGCTAACCCGAGGCGGCATGGCGTGGATGTTGACCAGCACGTTTGTGCCATTTGGCTGGCGGCTATTTGCGCTTTGTGTATCGGCCATTGGCATCTGTGCTATCTTGGCCTTTGGCTTATTGTGGGTTAGCAGCCACAAAATGAGCCAACTTGTCGCCCACATTCGCCCACGCGCCGTCGCATTTAGCGCAGGTCTCATTGCCATTGCCACCACTGGCGTTTTTACAGGTGTGGCTGGCTTGGCCGTCATGTTGGTTGGCACCAGTATTGGGCTTATTCCGGTGTTTGTGGGTGGGCGGCGAATGAATTGTCTTGGCGTATTATTGCTGCCCATTTCGTTAAATATGTTGGGTGTGGGGGCAACTTTGGCGCGTTGGTTGGGGTTATAAAGACATCAGGCCTAAAACACACAACCCATCTCAATATGAGATGGGTTGTGTGTTTTAGGCCAAACTTGTTTGGGTGTGTTACTTTGTGTTTAATCCCAAGTCGTGCTATTCCAGTCAGCAGTCCAACTTACAGCCGTCCAGCTTACGGCAGTCCAACTCACGGCTGTCCAGCTTACAGCGGTCCAGCTCACCGAATCCCATATCCCCTTTAAGGTACTGACAGGTTTAATTAGCAAATTATATTTAACAGTAGTTTAGTCTAAAAGTAGGGATGTTGTTCAAATCTGTAGTAAAACAGAGGGTATGAAAAAAAAAGAAGAACAACATCCCCCCGCAGTATACAAAACAGTCGAAGCAATCATAGCAACGCTAGCAAGCATCAACAAAGG
>CAMDWA010000074.1 GCA_945877855.1 Thermoflexus hugenholtzii JAD2
TCGTCGAAATCAGTGTATGACCTTTGGTAGCGTGGGCTTTGCCCACGCTACCAAAGGTCATACACTGATTTCGACATTACATTTTTTCGGGAAAGATGCAGATCTACGTTTTTCAAAATAAATAAGGTTTATTAAAATCGGCAAAGCCTTTCATTAACTCGGAATCTGCTCTATAAGATAAAAAAATTGCCGATTCCACCATCTCATGTCAACCGTAGTTTGACACGAGATGGTGGAATCGGCGCAAATCACATTTTTATGCCTTGCTTCATTCAGCAAACAGCTTGTTATTTGTAGTTTGCCGCGTTGCTCTTATCGACCAAAACTGTGCCGGTATCTACCACTGGGTCGAGTTTGGTGTCAGCCAAAAGCTTCAATACGCTCTCAACGCCAAACTTACCCATATTAACTGGGGCTTGGGCGATGGTCGCAGCCATGTCGCCAGCCAAAACAGCTGCAGCCGCGTCAGGGTTAGCATCGAAGCCTACAACTAACACTTTGCCGCTCAATTTGGCATTCTTGATGGCTTGCACTGCGCCCAAAGCCATGTTGTCATTGCTGCCAAACACGCCCTTTAGGTCTGGGTTTTTGGTCAAAATGTCTTCCATCGCGGCTTGACCCTTGGCCTTATCCCATTCGGCGGGACGCTCAGCTACCACATTCAAACCACACGCAGTCAAAGCAGCTTTGGCCCCATCGGCGCGGGCTTTGCCCGTGCTTTGGGTGACAATGCCTTGCAAAATGGCAACTTTGTCGCCCTTCTGTAAGTTTTTGCAGATGTAATCACCGGCCAATTTTGCGCCAACTTCGTTGTTGGTTCCAATAAAAGTTACGCCATCATTGGTGCCTTTGGTGTCAATGAACACCACTTTCACACCCTTAGCAATGGCTTTTTCAAGCACCGACTTCAGCGCGGCGGGGTCGGTTGGCGCAATAGCAATCCCTTGCACACCTTTGGCGATTTGGTCTTCGATTTGGGCAATTTGAGCTGGCACATCGGTTTCAGCTGGTGGGGCCAAAACGCTTACTTCTGCACCAGTGGCTGCCCCTGCTTCCTTTGCACCTTTTTCAACAGCGGCCCAGAATGGATTGCCGCCGCCAGGTCCCTTCATCGACACCAAAATCTTCTTGCCTTTGCCGTCAATAGCGGCGCCAGCAGCAGGCGCAGCGGCCTTGCCAGAACCATAGGTGGCAGCATTGGCCTTATCAACCAACACAGTGCCAGTATCGATCACGGCATCAAGTTTGTCGCCTTTCACCAATTTAATGATGCTCTCAACGCCAAACTTGCCCATGTTGACTGGGGCTTGGGCAACAGTCGCAGCCATATCACCAGCAATAACCGCGTCCGCAGCATCTGGGTTGGCATCAAAACCCACAACCAACACTTTGCCACCCAATTTGGCATTCTTGATGGCTTGCACTGCGCCCAAAGCCATATTGTCATTGCTGCCAAACACACCCTTCAGGTCTGGGTTCTTGGTCAAAATATCTTCCATCGCAGCTTGACCCTTGGCCTTGTCCCACTCACCGGGGCGCTCAGCCACTACATTCAAACCACAGGCCGTTAAAGCAGCCTTCGAGCCATCTGCGCGGGCTTTGCCCGTGCTTTGGGTGACAATACCTTGCAAAATGGCAACTTTGTCACCCTTCTGTAAGTTTTTGCAGATGTAATCACCAGCCAATTTTGCGCCAACTTCGTTGTTGGTTCCAATAAAGGTTACGCCATCATTGGTGCCTTTGGTGTCAATAAACACCACTTTCACACCCTTAGCAATGGCCTTTTCAAGCACCGACTTCAGCGCGGCAGGATCGGTTGGCGCAATAGCAATGCCGTCTACACCTTTAGCGATCTGGTCTTCGATTTGGGCGATTTGGGCTGGCACATCGGTTTCAGCAGGTGGGGCCAAAACACTCACTTGTGCGCCAGTGGCTGCACCAGCATCTTTTGCACCTTTTTCAACAGCGGCCCAAAATGGGTTGCCACCGCCAGGTCCCTTCATCGACACCAAAATCTTCATATCTTTGGTCTCTTTGGGGCCGGCTGGCTTGGGGGCTTCGGTTGGCTTGGGCACATCGGTGGGTTTAGGTGGGGCGGGAACGGCGGTAGCAGGCGCAGGCGCTGCTGTGGCTGGGGCCGCAGTTGCAGCAGGCGCCGTGGGGGTTGGAGCAGCACATGCAGATAATGCAATTGCTGCCATTGCAGCCCAACTTATGAGGTTTGAAATTTTCATCTTTTTTCCTTTTGTTTATCTTTTATCACGATATTTTTATCAAAATACCGAAAAAAACTATTCATAAAGCTGATTAGCTTTCACGGCCGCTACCGGCTTTGCGACGAAGCACATCAAAATATACAACTAAAATGATAATGACACCAATTAAAATTTGTTGCCAAAAAACAGGCACGTCGCGCAAATTGAGCAAATTGCGCATAATGCCAATGACTAACGCACCAGCAAACACACCCAACACATTACCACGCCCACCAAAGAAGCTAGCCCCACCAATAATGACGGCAGAAATAGCATCGAGTTCTTGGCCCAAACCAGCATTTGGAAAGCCAGAATTGGTGCGCCCAGCCAGTAACAATCCAGCCATGCCAGCCAACAACCCGCACAAAGCATACACCACCACCAGTGTGCGATCAACATTAATGCCAGACACTTTGGCCGCTTGTGGGTTGCCACCAATGGCATAAATATGACGACCAATGCGCGTATGGTTTAAAAATAACGACATTAAACCAAATGTAACAATCAACACCAGCATACTGGCAGGGATATCGATATCGGGCGTAATGGCAATTTTTTCATAGCCAGCCCAGCGTACTTGATCGGGCAAATCGCTGATGGGCACACCGCCTGAAATCAAGTTTGAAACACCACGAAAGATATTGAGTGTGCCAAGCGTCATGATAAAGGGATGCGGCAAGCGCAATTTAGTCAAGCCCCATCCATTTATCATACCACACAACACCCCAATAATCGGCGGCACAAAAATAAGCACATACCAAGGCGCAGGCAACACGCTCGATAACGCCATTCTGACATTATCGGGAACCCAAGCCGGTATTTTTTCGGGATGCGCCATCAGTGCCATACTCATCATGCTCAGCACCAAAATAGACCCGACCGATAGGTCGATACCAGCGGTAATAATAACAACAAACACCCCCAACGCCAACAACGCATTGAAGGCTATTTGGTTCATGATGTTGCTAATATTCAAGAATGATAAAAACACTTTGGGTTCTAGCGCATAACCGATCAAGACCATGCCTACCACCACCAATAACACGCCATAACGATCAATAAAAGGCATTAAACGCACGCGCACACTTTGCTCGCGGGCCGTAAGGGTTGAAGAAGAAGAGGTCGCCATTGGAAGATGAATAATTTGTAAGGGTGAGGTTACGATTAATTTAAATCATGACTCTCACTGGTTTCAGACGTTTGATTTTTATTGCCCATAATCCAGCCGATCACTTCGTTGCGATCGGTTTGGGTCAATGGGGCCTCGGCAAAATTACGCCCCCGAAAAAGTGCCATCACCCGATCACACACATAAAAAATATCATCCATGCGATGGCTAATCAAAATAACGCTAACGCCATGATTCTTTAAATCTTTAATCAAATCCAGCACTTTGCGCACTTCTTTAATGGCTAACGCCGCCGTTGGCTCATCCATAATTACCACTTTGGCATCAAAAGCCGTAGCGCGGGCAATAGCAACAGCTTGGCGTTGCCCACCAGACAATTCTTCGACCCGCTGGCTCACGCTTTTGACATGAATTTTTAGCTTGTCTAAATGTTCTTGGGCTTTACGCATGTTGGCGTTATGGTTAATGAAGATCCCACCTCGCAGTTGTTCGCGCCCCAAAAAGATATTTTCATCGATGCGCAAATTACCCGCCAAGGCCAAATCTTGATACACCATTTCAATACCGCGATCACGCGCTGCGCGTGGGCCGCTAAAATGCACCTCTTGCCCACCCACAAAAAGCTGCCCTTTACTGGCTGAGTGCAACCCAGAAAGCACCTTCATCAAGGTGCTTTTTCCTGCGCCATTGTCACCCACTACCCCCAGCACCTCGCCGGGCATCACATGCAAATTCACATCTTCTAACGCAGTAACGGCCCCAAAATATTTTGAAATGCCACGCGCCTCTAAGGCCGCAATTGAAGTTGAGCTTGTTTGATTCATATTGAAACTTTACGAGTTACCTTAACAATGTCTCATTCGCAAGTATGAAATTGTCAAATTTTATGACTTCATCAAAAACTAAAACACCACACCTGAATATAAAATAATATTAGCATAAGGCGTAAATTCGCCGGTTCGCACAATGGCACACGCAGTTTGACTAAGCTGTTTAAATTCTTCGTGGCTAACGGCGCTGATCGGTATTGCGGCACATAAATCAAGCAATGATTGTTGCATCGCGGGGCTGCGCATGACCATTTCGCTTGCAATCGTCGCCCGTTCAACCTGCATTTCACCCAAAACTGCCGCCAACACCGATAAAAATGCTGGCACGCCGCCTGTCACGGCTAAATCAATCCGTCGCACATTGGGCGGAATGGGCAAACCAGCATCGGCAATTATCAGCATATCGCCATGTCCCAATTGCGCAATCACTTGCGCCAATTCATGATGAAGAATTCCGTATTTTTTCATTGAGATCCAATCATAGTATCTTTTCAAGAATTAGTAAAACACATTTTCGCTGAGATCGCTATCCCCCACCTTGCCGTGCAGGGTGGGGGATAGCGATCTCAGCATTTAGATATTTAATCACTAAAATAAGCGTTCCTTGACTCGCATCACTTCCCATTGTTGACGCATTTCGGCTACGCTGGGCATTTCGCTCACCTCGGCAGGTGGCACATCCCACCAGCTATCGTAACCCGGCACCCCCACATAACGATCATTTTGAATATAAATGACGGTTGTGCGATCGATCGTTTTGGCGTGTGTTAACGCATTACAAAATTCGGCATAAGTAGCGCAACGCAACACACACGCACCTAACGATTCAGCATTGGCAGCCAAATCAATCGGCAATGTTTGGGCGCTAGTATCTGCGTCAGTCGCCACACGAGCGCCATGCTCAACCGGAAAGGTATAGCGCGTGCCAAAACCGGCCTGACCCAATGAACGACTGAGGCCACCGATGCTCTTATAACCATCATTATCGAGTAAAACGATGACCAATTTATAGCCTTCTTGCACGCTTGTCACAATTTCTTGCGACATCATTAAATAACTGCCGTCGCCCACCATCACAATCACTTCGCGCTCTGGGGCCGCCATCTTAATACCTAAACCACCGGCCACCTCATACCCCATCGTGCTGTAACCATATTCAAGATGGTAATTTTTGGGGTGTCGCACCCGCCATAATTTATGTAAATCACCCGGCAAGCTACCGGCAGCACACACCATAATGGCATCAGTATCGCTCAATTCATTCACCGCGCCAATCAATTCGCCTTGGCTGGGCAATGGGGTATTGCGAATGCTATAAATACGCTCAACCTCATCGGCCCACCATTGCCGCAACAACTGAATCTGGGCCACATAATCAGCAGACACATAATAACCGCCAAGCATGGTTTGCAACTCGGTCAAAGTCGCTTTGGCATCGCCAATCACAGCGATGGCCGAATGTTTATGTGCATCAAACCCAGCCACATTAATATTCACAAATTTAACATCGGGGTTTTGAAAAGCGGTTTTGCTGGCGGTGGTGAAATCGCTATAACGAGTACCGATGCCGATCACGAGATCAGCATCGTGGGCAATACGATTAGCCGCCAAAGTGCCTGTTGCGCCAATCGCCCCAAGACATTGGGCATGGTCAAAATGCAAACTGCCTTTACCCGCCATTGTTTCGCCGACGGGTATCCCCGTCGCCTCACAAAACTGACGTAAGGCTTCGGTCGCTTCGCTGTAAATAACACCGCCACCCGCCACAATCAGCGGTTTTTGGGCAGATCGGATATACGCAGCCGCTTGATTCAGCGCTGCCACATCGGGGCGGGTGCGAGGCACCTGCCATGTGCGTAGGCGAAAAAAGTCGTTAGGGTAATCAAATGCCTCGGTTTGCACATCTTGCGGCAATGCCAATGTCACTGCGCCCGTTTCAACTGGGCTGGTCAACACCCGCATCACTTCGGGCAAGGCCGTCAGCAATTGATCCGGTCGGTTAATCCGGTCCCAATAACGACTGACCGGCTTAAAACAATCATTCACCGAAATGTCTTGTGACGACGACATTTCAAGTTGTTGCAAAACGGGAGCCACATTGCGCCGCGCAAAAATATCGCCGGGCAACAATAGCACCGGCACTCGGTTGATGGTAGCCGCCGCTGCGCCGGTCAACATATTGGTCGCACCCGGGCCAATGGAGCTGGTGCAAACCAAGGTTTGCAAGCGATTCTTGGTCTTGGCAAAAGCCGCCGCCGCGTGTACCATCGCCTGCTCGTTACGGCTTTGATAATAACGAAAATCGGGGTTTTGCTGCAAGGCTTGCCCCATACCAGAGATATTGCCATGCCCAAAGATGCCGAAACATCCTGCAAAAAACGCTTGGCTCACGCCATCGCGTTCACAATGTTGGTTTTTCAAAAAGCGAATAATAGCTTGGGCGGAGGTTAAGCGGGTTATTGGTGTCATCGAAAGTAAAGATTAAGGATTAAGGATTAGGGATTGGGGATTAAGGAATATGATCGAGTTCAATTGAATTAAGAAAAGCGAGGTCATCAGGCGATAATATATCCAATAAATTGTTTTGGCCATTAAGTATATTTAAATTATAGGTAAGAGAATTTTCTCTAAGGCTTGTTTTCTGATATGCAGCTTCCTGTTTGTAGCTCTTCAAGGAATTGGAATAACGATTAATGAGTTTGCCTGTTTCAGAAAGTTGGTCAACAAGTCGTTGAAAATCAGTTTGTGTTACTAAATTTCGGATCACTGCGCGATTTAGCCAATATTTTGTCTCGAACAAACTGCCGCGCGCATAATATAAAAATTGCACCTTTTCGCCATAGTTAAATCGTCCAAATGCCTCAGCAATATTTGCGCCAATTGAGTCGGATGCTCTCACAATTTGTTTGCCAATTGTGTCTTTAGCAAACTCTTGCCAATTAATTACAAATAACCACATCGAGTCAGCGATCTTCTCAGCATTTTTCAATGCAATCAAATCTTCAAGTGCTAGGCTCATATTTAACTCCTTACCAACCCCAATCCTTAATCCTTAATCCCTATCTTCAATCCGGATTCGGCAGCATCAACTCGCGCACCATGCCTACAAAGGTGTGCCACGCCTCGATAAACGAACGCAGGGTGCGGACACAAGCGCCAAACTGGTCAAATTCGGGGATGCTCATGCCATTTTCGTCATAGGCGCGACGGAAATCAGGAATAGTGGCATAGAGGCTGTCGATGATGTCTTGCCGCACGGGTTCATGCATACGCGCTACGGGACGCACGCCCGAGTCATTAAATTTTACTTGCCATTCCCAAGGAATGGTCAATGAGACATGCCCACCCACAAATTCAGTCCAATGATAAAAATTGCGATAAGCCGCCGATAGCAATTGGGTGCGATACCCCCGCTGTTGATACATGCCATAGGCATTCTTAAAACATGCCACCCCGCACCATTCCAAATAATCAGATGGCACATTTAGCCCACCCCGCTTCACCAACACCTTCATCCAATCGTCGTTGCGCCCCACCATCATGGTGGCATAAGGGGTCATGGTGCTGACATCTTTGCCTTCGGCTTCGCGGCGCTTTAGGCCACGCTCAATGGCCTCGGCAATAGCGATCACTTGCGGCACGGTGAAGCTGACCGTAATATTAAGGTTGACCCCGCGATAAGTCGCCTCTTCGGCAATGGCAAGCCCGGCGCTGGTCGCCGGAATTTTTACCTGCATATTGGGCGCAAGCCCAGCAAAATAAGTCGCCTGTGCCAAAATGGCTTGGCTGTTGTTATAGGCGGCTGGGTCAACCTGAATGGACAAGCGCCCCAATTTACCGCCCGTGCGCTCAAATGTCGGCAGCAGCAACTTTGCGCCATTCACCGCCAATTCTTGATAAACCTGCCATGACACTTGCGTTTCGCTCCAAGTGGGGTTATCGCGAATAATTTGCAAAATACGCTCGCGCCACAAATGCATCTCTTTTTTTAATACATTCCCCACAATCACCGGGTTGCTGGTTGCGCCAGCCGTGCCGCGTGCAATGGCGTAATTCAATTCTTCGACAGAACACGAGTCATTTAAAAATTGGGTCGGGGTGGTGGCTGCCATTTCGTGCAGCGGGCCGTTAAAAATAGTCATTTTTATGAAATTAAGGATTGAGGTTTGAGGATTAGGGATTGAGGATTGAGAATTACCCCTAATCCCTAATCCCCAATCCTTAATATAAAGGCAATCTTACATCGACGCCAACATAATTATTTTTCACCCAAGTATGATTGGGGTCATCTTGATTGGCAAGGCTTTGGGCGCTGCCGGCCAACACATTTAAATAATAGGTGGTGTAACCCGGAGCGCTCACCACTGGATGATACCCTTCGGGGACCAACACTGCGCAATTATCGGTCGTCATCATGACCGCATCGATAGGATAACCGGCTTGCTGCAAAGGCGAATTTTGATCGGTGTAGACGCGCTGATAAGCAAAACCATGCGGTTTATCGATCTTGAAAAAATACACTTCCTCAAGATCGGCTTCGATCAAATTGCCAGCCACATCTTCGATATGCACATCATGTTTGTGTGGGGGGTAGCTGCTCCAATTGCCGCTGGGGGTATAAACCTCGACCAACACCAAACGATGCACGGGTGAGCCGGGGGGCAGCAAGTTGTTAATCTGGCGGCTGACATTGTCGCCGCCACGAATATCGCGTTTCACTTGATCGGGTGTAATCAGCCAAGGTGTGCCATCGCGATCGGTGGGAACCCATGTCACGGCAAATTCGCCGCCCACTTCGGCGGTGATGGTAAATTGGGTATGACGTGGCAAATAAAGTGCATGGGCACCGTCGCTAAATACCGTCGCCCGCCCGCCAATGCCGTGCCACTCGCCACGATTTGAGCGCACTGTATAACGCCCGCTCAAATTTACAATCGCAAGCTCATGCTCGCCGCTATCAAATGACCAACTGGCGTTTGTGGCTAAACGCCGCGCCTGAAATGAAATAAATTCCCATCCTGCTTGTTGTGGGGTAATCGATAAAATTAAATCGTCTTTGGGGTCGGTGTTGGGTTTCACCAACATGTTTTGGGCTGTGTATTGCATAAAGTTGAGCAAACGTTTGCGCAGCTCAAATATAGCACTTATGCCCGTTTATGTCAAGGTTAATATGTCTCTGAGGTGAAGATACCGCCTAAGGCGCTTAAAGCGCTTTACGCGGTCTTCATTCATCAACTCGCAACCTGCTCTAAAGAGGGATTATTTGCGAATAAATGACAAATAAACCTTATACTCATCACGCCCTTCGTGTAGTGCTGGCCCATAAATATTAACGTGTCCATCACTTTCGGTTTCAACGAGCCAATAGGTATAGGCCCGCCCTGCATCAGCAGTGATATCAATATATTCGTAAGAAGCCCCTTGATCTGCTTGCCCATTCGCCATAATCGCCTCTGGGGTTATCTTTTGTGCCGTATTAATCATTTTGTGATTGGCGATCAAGCCATCAGCGCGATATAGCGCAAAACTCCAGCTACCCACTTCAGCCGATGTATGCCATTTGATACGCACAGCGCCTGTGGTTAAATTGGCGGTGCTGAATTCGCGGATAAAGCTACTATCGGTGCTGGCCCGAACATGTGATAGCGTCGCCGTGCAGGCCAAGCAGGTTAGCAGCAGCACGCCCCACAAAGATTTTAGCCCAACTGGGGACCCAATTAAAAACCGGCCCAAAATAACACGGGCAAGGTAAGAAATGGTTAGGCGCATGAGGCAAATAAAGAAAATTCTTCATCACGCGCTTCGCCCAACAACCACAGCCGCTGGGCGAAGCACAACGTAATACCGTTTAGCCGTTCCAACTCACGTTAGGTGTTATAAAACAAATTTCGGGGTTTTTCTCACAATTCTCGTCAAACTCGATCCCAATTTCAATTGGGGGAGGCGGAATATCGATTGAATCAGCCATAACATTGCTGACTTGAAGCAAAGGTGCACCGATCATTGTTACAAAAATTGTGGCCGACATATAAATGGCGGAAAGGGATTTTTTGATATTTTTCATGATAGCTTTAAATAAAAGAGACGCTTTGTTTTTACCTTGTGTTTAATCTATAAAGATAACACTTGATAACAGTAGGATATTCGGCAACTATCCATGAATCATTCATGATTGAATCGGTTTTTGACGCAGAGATGCTTTGATGTCGATTAGATAAAAATTAGATTTCGCATTGATTGCAACGGCCCTTTAAATAGATACGACATTGGTCGGCATTGGTGTATTGGTAGCTATCCTTTATTTATGGTTTTTCAAGCCTTTTTCGCAAAAAAACTCATGGGCTGTAACCTGAAAGGTATGTGTCTTGTCGTTACAACCACGCGATCAAAATCACATATCGGTATCTCTTACAATAGGCGATACCATGAAACTACTCAATCAAAATGCATTCGTAACTGGCGCAACGCGCGGCATTGGCAAAGCCATTGCCGTGGCTTTAGCAAAAGAAGGGGCAAATGTAGCCATTACAGGGCGCGATGCCGAAGAATTGAAAAACACCGCCGCCGAAATTAACGCGCTGGGGCGACAGTGTGTTAGCGCCGCCTTTGACATCACCGATTATGACCAAGCCGATGCGTTTTATGACCAAGCCGAAGCCGCCCTCGGCCCGATCAATATTTTGGTCAACAACGCCGGGATCGGCAGCAGCGCCCGACCGATGCCGTTTACCGAATTTACCGATGATTTTTTTGAGCTGACGTTACGCACCAACCTCATCGCCCCATTTCGGCTATGCAAACACGCGGTCAAAAAAATGCAAACTCGCAGTTATGGGCGCATCATCAATATTGCCTCGATTGCAGGCAAAACCGGCACTGTGCACGGCGTGGCCTACTCTGCCAGCAAACATGGCCTGATCGGCATGACCCGCTCAATTGCGGTCGAGTTTGTCAAACATGGCATCACCTGTAATGCCGTTTGCCCGGGCGTGACAAAATCGGTGATGAATGACAAACGCCTGAACTATGATGCCAAACGTTTGGGCCGCGAGTTTAGCGATGTCGAAGCCACCTCCACCCCGCTTGGGCGGCGCTTAACCCCCGAAGAGATCGCGCATTTTGCCATATCACTCGCCGTGCCCGAAGCCAGCGGTGTAACTGGGCAAATGTTTGTCATCGATGGCGGCGCCACCAATTTGTAAAAGCATCTCAAGTTATCCTCATCGTAGGGGCTGGTCTGTGACCCGCCCCTACCCAAACCGCTTGGTAAAATGAGGCCGCTCATGCCATCCATCACCAAACTGCTCATTGCCAATCGTGGCGAAATCGCTTGTCGCATCATTCGCACATGCCGCGCAATGGGCATCGCCACCGTCGCCATTTTTAGTGAAGCCGATGCCAACGGCCTGCATGTCACACAAGCCGATGAAGCCGTGCTGATCGGCCCGCCCCCCTCGGCGCAAAGTTATTTGCGCGGCGATGTCATCATCGCCACCGCGCTCAAACACGGCTGTAACGCCATTCACCCAGGCTATGGCTTTTTGTCAGAAAATGCTGATTTTGCCGAGGCGGTATTAGCGGCTGGCATCATTTGGGTTGGTCCATCGCCCACCGCGATGCGAGCGATGGGCAGCAAGACCGCTGGCCGCGCCAGCGCCATTGCCGCTGGGATTCCAGTTGCGCCAGCCATGGAAATTGAAAATTTAGAATTGAAAATTGAAAATTTGGGGGACGACGCTAATTCGCCATTTTTTTTAAATTCTAAATTTCTCTCAGAGTATCCGTTGTTGGTAAAAGCCGTCGCCGGTGGGGGTGGGCGTGGCATGAGGTTGGTGAATGCGCCGAGCGAATTATTGGCAGCCATTGCCTCGGCCCAACGCGAAGCCCAAAATGCCTTTGGCGATGGGCGCGTGTTTTTAGAGAAATTTATCGTCAACCCCCATCATGTCGAAATACAGGTGTTTGGCGATACCCATGGCAACGTGGTGCATCTGTTTGAACGCGAATGTTCCATTCAACGCCGCCACCAAAAGATCATCGAAGAATCGCCCTCGCCTTTGCTCGATGCCGATTTGCGGGCGCGGATGGGCGCGGCAGCGGTGCAATTGGCAAAATCGGTGGGCTATGCCAATGCTGGCACGATGGAATTTTTGGTCGATGCGCAGCGCCAATTTTATTTTCTTGAGATGAACACCCGATTACAAGTAGAGCACCCGGTGACCGAAATGGTAACCGGCTTAGACTTGGTGCAATTGCAATTGCGGGTGGCGATGGGCGAAGCCTTGCCGCCAACGTTATTTGAAATGAGCGCAGTCGGGAGAGCGCCACGTGGGCACGCCATCGAATGCCGCATTTGTGCCGAAGACCCAGCCAATCAATTTATGCCCTCGATCGGCACACTAACGCGTGTAGTCGAACCAGCATTGGCGCGGGTCGAGACTGGCATCCGTAGCAGAGGTGAGGTCTCAGTGCACTACGATTCGATGATTTCGAAATTAATTGTGCATGGCGACACCCGCGCCGAGGCCATTCGCAAACTTGGGGCCGCGCTAGACAGCTATGTTATCGAGGGTGTCACCACCAATATCGCCTTTCTGCGCGATGTGATTCATCACCCGGCCTTTGCGGCAGGCGACACCACCACCAAGTTTATCGACACTTATTTTGCCGAATGGCAACCCCAAGAAATGGAGAATTTAAAATTGAAAATTGAAAATTTAGAACCCCAGCCTCATTTTCAATTTTCAATTTTAAATTCTCCATTTTCCAGCCCTTGGCAGGTAAAAAACCGCTTTCGTATCGGCATTCCGCAATCGATAACCCCGAATCCTCAATCCCAGCCCCAAAATACCCCAGCCCCGGCCCCCAAACGCAAAACAACAACAACCACGACATCGGGGTTGCTCGAAGCACCGATGCCGGGCGTGATTCGCCAAGTAAACGCGGTGGTGGGCGAGGCGATTAAACGCGGCGCAACCTTGGTGCTGATGGAAGCGATGAAAATGGAATTGCGTGTCAATGCCTCGCGTGATGGTCATATTCGCAAGGTCAATTGCAGTGTTGGGCAAGTGGTTGATAAAGGACAGGTTTTGGTTGAGTTGGAATAATCTTTTTACTGGCATCGTCGTCGTTTATGGGTTGGGTTTGGCTGTATGGGCGCTGTTGCGGTGGCGATGGCCCGACCGCTGGTGGTGGCTGTTTTTGGTCAACTCGTTTGCGGTTTATTTATTGTTGCCATTGCCACTCATTTTGGTGTTGAGTTGGCTGAGTGGGCAAACAATCGCATGGCTGGCCGCTGGCGTGGCGTTGGCCGTAGCGGCCTATCTATTAGGGCCAAGCGTCTTGCCAATATGGCTACGACGGCGGCCAACGTTGCCAAACAAGCCAATATTGCAGGTGCTGACGTGGAATGTGCTAAATAAAAACCTCAAGCACACCGCCATCGCTGCCACATTGCAGCAAGCCAATGCCGATCTTATTTGTCTACAAGAATTGACCTGCGCCGCCGCCGATGACCTGAGCACATCGCTGGCGCATACCTATCCGCATCGTTTGCTGGCGGCTCAGCCCGATGACAGCGGCATGGGCATTTTTAGCCGCTACCCACTCACCCCAATCCCCCACGACATGGCTGGGGTGTGGATTGGGCCGCCGCAAGTGGCGCAGTTCACTTTCAACGGGCAACCCATCACCCTCATCAACGCTCACCCCATTTCGACCCCACCCACCAACCCCTTGCATATGTATGTGACCATGAAACAACGGGTAGACGAAGTGCAAACGCTGATGGCATTTGTCGCCCAGCAAACCACACCTGTGATTATGGTCGGTGATTTTAACGCCGCCCAACACAGCCATGCCTACGACCAAGTGCGGGCAAAATTGTGTGATGCATGGGTCGAGGCCGGTGTTGGGTTAGGGCACACATTCCCGGGTAAAAACCCCATCGACAACGGCCAACCCAATGCTGCCGAACGTTGGACCCCCAAATGGTTGACCCGCATCGATTTTATCTTTCATTCGCGGCATTTTGTGACGCAACGTGCCACCATTGGCCTATGGGATGAAGGTTCAGATCATCGCCCAGTATGTGCAGAATTGGCGCTAAATTAGGCCTAAAGTTGGAGGGTGTTTGCATCGACGACTCTCTATAATGATTAGAGGTCAGTAGATGTATAAATATCAAATTCGGTGGCTCATGCCCTTACTTATATTGATGGCGTGTGCGCCTGCCACAGCTACACCACGTGCAGGGGGTAGTGACAACGTTGCAATTACGATTATCTATGCCCCAACCACCGTGCCCACCGAGTCGCCCGAAAGCCGCTCAGCCGTATTATCATCGCCCTCACTCGAACTACCCAGCACAACCAAAATACCCGACACCAGTTTAACTTGGCGCGAATGTGCCATTACAGGCGACTTTCAAGCCCAGCAAATCAACACATGTTTTGGCAGCATCGATCTGCCACCCACCCCTACCCCTGCACCCGATTTACCACCCGGCGAAATGCGTTTAAAAATCGGCAATGATAGCTATCGCAGCACAGCCTTCAAAAGCGAGTATTTCGCTGAAAAACAGTGTTTCAATTTACATAAAAATACAGTTTTATTAACAACCTTATGTGGCAAAACAGCAGGGTTTAACCCCAGTTATTCGTTGCAAGCAATTGGCAATAAATCGGCATGGGAATTTATCGATGGGTCGAAAGGGTATGTCATTTATGAAGGCAAAGACATGGCCCAAACCCTCAATTTAGACAGCGCCTTTCGCCCTTTTGAGCTAGACGACAAGCTCATTTTCATCGGCAAAAAAGCCGATAGATATGTAGTCGTCTACAATCAGCAGGTGATTGGCCCAGAATTTGACCTGATTCACATTGCCCATTGTTGCGAATCGGCGGCATGGTCGGTGCGGCATGGCATCGATAAATATTGGTTTTGGGCCAAACGCAATGGTCAAAATTATGTGATTGAAATCTCGAGTTAAATGATGTCTACACCCAAGCTAACCCTCCTCAACGTCACCCATTTTTTGTTTAAACCATCGCAATTTTATGCGGTGAATGAGATCGCCGATGCGGCGCAATATGCCGATTTTTTCGAGCAAGATCAACTGACCACGATGAATTGTGCGCATATTGCCGCATCCGGCATGTCGATGCTGGTCGATGCCAGCAATGAACACATCGACCCCAATTCACCGACAGCCCAACAAGGCGTGCCACAGCCCCCCAGCCTGCTCAGCCAGTTGGCGGCAATGGGCATCAAGCCAGCCGATATCACCCATGTCGTCATCACCCACCCGCACGATGACCACATCAGCGGCCTCACCCATGAGGTAGATGGGCAACTGCGCCCCATTTTCTGCACCGCCAAACATTACCTAGGCCAAGCCGATTGGGAAAGCGCCGCCGTGCAAAACAGCTTGCGTGACCCCAGCACCGTCGTGGCGCAGGCCTTACTCCCCATTCAACAGGCCGGGTTGCTGGTGTTGGTAAATGGCGATTTGGATTTTGGCAATGGGGTGCAAATTATTGCCACCCCGGGCGAAACGCCCGGTCATCAGGCCGTGCGGGTGCAATCTGATTATGGCATCACCTATCTTGTCGGCGACCTATTTCATTTCTCGATCGAATTCGAGCATTTAGACTGGTTGGTAAGGTGGAAAGACCGACCAAGCGCCTTGGCCAGCCGTAAAAAAATCATGCAAGCCTTACAAACCGAACAAGCGCATTTGATTGCAACTCATATAGGGAACGTTGTAGCTTATCAATAAACAGGGGCGATTTTGGCGCAAATTTGTTTTACAACGAATCATGCGTCAGCTATAATTTTTAAAGGAAATAATTGTCAATGAATAACAAAAAAAAGCATCATCGCAACATTCGTGTTTATATCGCCGCTACTGTTTTAGGTGGCAGTGTGTTGGCTGGCTGTAGCCGTGCAAGCACAAGCACACCGGCTGCACCTGCCGCGCCTACGGCTGCCAATATGGTCAATGTTGCCCCTACGCTGGCCTTACCCACCGTCACGCCTGTGCCAAGCGCCACAACCCCCGCCAAACCAGCCGCCCCCACCGCTGCCCCTGCAGGTGGGGCCGTCAAAGCCACCCCAACAGCAGCCCGACCCAAACCAACGGCGACGGCTGTGCCCGAGCTAAGTATTGTTAGCGTAAAAACAACAGACAAGAACGATAAACAATTTTACGAAATCACCACCAACATCCCTAAGTTGCAAGGTGGGAAGCAACCCGCCGGTGTGGCTGCCTTTAATGCTTATGTCAATGGTATTTTGAGCAAAGACGTGGCAAAATATAAAGCTGATTTTATTAAAAATGGCAAACCGACTGGGTTTGAGGGCAGCAATTATCTTGAAACCAACTACGATATCTTGCTCATCAGCCCCAGCTTTATCAGCCTGCGCCTCAACTATGCCTATTATTATGCTGGCGCGGCCCACCCCAACGCCAACAGCCTCGCCATCAATTATGACCTCGACAAACGCACTGTGGTGACATTGGCAAGCCAATTTAAACCCGGCACAACCTATCTCAAAACCATCTCTGACTACACTAACAAAGAATTAGAGGCAAAACTAACCGATGCCTTCTTTAAAGAAGGGGCAACCGCTAAAGCCGAAAATTTCAAGATTTGGGGCATTGATGACAAAGGTCTCGTGTTACATTTTGATGCTTATCAAGTGGGGCCTTATGCCGCTGGCCCGCAAGAAGTGGTGATCCCCAAGGCCGCTCTAAGCAGCATACTAAACCCTGCTGGGCAATTGGCGAAACTGGTGAAATAACGCTGTCGAATAGGCTATCACTTCGTGTTTGGAGCGGGGCGTTGCCCCTCACAAAACACGAAGTGATCATCCGCTCGGTATTACGTCTTTTAGACAATGTTTCTTAAAACAATTTCTCGCCGAAATCACTATCTCATGGTTGTTATGGGGCGGCAAAGCCGCCCCATAACAACCATGAGATAGTGATTTCGGCATTCATCTTATCTAAATATGCGCTCTGATTTGATAAAATCACGTGATTTTAGCTAACAAAAAAGTAAAAATTGGTTTAAGAAACATCCTCCTAGCGTGGTTTCGCCGAAATAAAGATCCAATAATGCATATTTGGCGCCCCCGGCTTCATCACATAAGCCATACCATACTCAGATTGGGCCGCAAAAAATGTTGACCCCTCGGCCAAAATTTGACGACGGTGATTGGGCGAGGCGAGCCATGCCTCAAATGCAGCTTGTGCACTGGTAAAGTCGGTGCCAACGGCTAAGGCCTCAATATTGTTGGCCCGCAAGTCGGTGCTATAAATATCGGGCAACGCAAAACCTGCCCGCCGCACCATTTCATTTGGCCCAATCCCATCGGGGTTGACGTGGGCAACATAATTACGCGCAATCATATCGTTGGCATGTTGCCGCGCTACCGCCTCTAAAATGGGATTGCATTTAAACACAGTGCGTTGCTGCTGTAAATGCGTTGCCACCAAATTCGCTAAGACCTGTTCATTATTATTGGGGTTGCATCCCGCAACATTGGCCGTCGTTGGGGTTAGCGTAGGCGTGGCGGTCGCGGCTGCCATTATGGTAGCCGTTGCGCTGGCCGTAGATGTGGCCGTTGACATGGATTGACCAGCAGTTGTGGCGGTTGCGGCTTGGGTTGTTGGTGTGATGCCAACCGCATTCACCGGGGTAGCGGTAAAAGTTGGGCTGGCGGTCGCAGTTGCGGTCGAGGGTAGCGGTGTCGCCGTCGGTTTAATGGGAGTGGGGGTTGCCGTATTGGTCGCTAGCGGGGTGGCGCTGACAGCGTTTGATGGCGGGGCCGCCACCGGGCTGGGGGTTGCGGTTGCGACAATCGCCACAGTCGATGTCGGTGTGGGCATTGTCTTGGGTGCAGGCAAATCACCATTCGCCACATTGCGATTAAGCATCAGCGCAATATAAACAAAATGCTGGTCTTCGCCCTCAGCCTTGGCATTGATATTTAAATGACTGACACCGAATAGACTACAAAGAATAACAGCAATGATCGGTCTTATTTTCATTTATTTTCCTCGAGTAATGGCTTGAATGGACTGTTTCTACCTCGTGTTCAAATAACATAACCATCATAGCTGAATTAGAAATGAATGTCACAATAAAAATCTATGATTTGAGCTAAAAACTCTACAGTTTTAAATACCATTTACCACAATTGCAAAAAGATATACATCTTTTGCACGATTCGCGCCAAATGTTGCAAAGTTAAAATAACAAACTATGCCCGCGACGATCGCCCGATTCGTCACTGCTCTCATCATCTTAAATGCCCTTTTTAACATCATTGCCCAATGGCCTGCGCTGACCGCTAGCCCATTGGGGGTACGCAATGGTTTCGCCTATACCCCACTCGATTACGCCGCCGAGCGCACCGCATTTATTCAACAGCGTGTGCCGCGCAATGCCAGTATTGGCTTTCTCACCGATCAACCCCCCGGCGCATTTGAGGCCAGCCGTGCCTTTTACGAAGCCCGCTATGCCCTCGCCCCACGCCTGTTAGAGCCATTTACCCCCGGCAAACATGTGTGGGTGATGGGCGATTTTGAACAAGAAGCCGCTGGACAAGCCTTGGCCCAACAATTCGGCCTCATCCTCATCTCGCCACCCAACGAGCGGGTTAAGCTATATATGGCACCAGCCAAAACCGCAAAAACACCCGATACCGATAAAATATTGGCGCAGGATGGGTTAGCCGAATGACAGAAGCAGCCCTGTTGGGCTTATTGGCCTATGTGGCCTTGCCTTGGCTATCAGGTTTTATGACCGTAGCCGCCTTGTGGAACCGCCGATTTCACCCCGGGCTGTTGGTCAAATTTTTCATGGCCCCAGGCATCGGCTATGGATTATCGTCGGTGTTTGCCTACATTTGGTTTAGCGCCTTTCAAGTCATCCGCACCGATTTTCCGCTCGAAGATGTGGCGTTTCATGGCTTGTTGATTGGCTTGTGTGTGTTATACCTATTTACCCACAACCCGCCGACCGCCCCCACCGCCACCGGCAGCTTTGCCAAACAAATGGGCTGGGCGTGGCGGCTACGCCAATTATTACAGCAACTATGGCACAGCCAACAACGGCTGACATTTGTCTTAATCGGCTTGTTTGTGTTGCAATTTTTTGTGCTGGCCATTGCCAGCATCAACAAAAGCATGGATGCCCCACACGGTGAATGGGATGCATGGCAAACGTGGAACTATCGGGCGCGCGTGCTTTATCGTGGCGGCAATTTTGCACTCAATTTTTTACCCTATGGGCATTTTGATTACCCGATGTTGCTACCGCTCAATGTCATTCGTGGTTGGCAATATATGGGCGGCGAAACCCAGCTTGTGCCCATCCTCTTGGGCTTAACCTTTCTCTTTGCCAGCATCGGTCTGCTCTTCAGCGTCATCGTCACCTTTAATGGCATTCGTCAGGCCGCGTTGGCCGGTTTAATGTTGCTCACCACCAGCCGCTATCTCTATTGGGGGGCGGCCCAATATGCCGATGTGCCGATGGCGTATTTTGTGCTGTGTGTTTGTGAGTTGCTTTATACGCTGGGGCAGCAACAAACCCTAATCGACCCATTTGCCGCTGGGCGGGCACTGTTATTGGGCCTGTTGTTGGGCTTGTGTCTGTGGACCAAAAATGAAGGTATCTTTTGGTTGTTGGCGGTGCTGGGGCTGTTGCTATGGCACAATTTGCGCCAAGGCGGCGACAGCAACCGCGACTTAACGGCCTTACCCGTCGCGCATGTTTTGCTCGGGGCGTTACCCATTCTAACGGTGGTGTTTAGCCTAAAAATGAGTGTCAGCGAGACGAATGATGTCTTGGCGGGGCAATCATTTTGGGCCACCGGCGAGCGTGTGTTGAGCCTTAGCCGCTATGCCACCATTTATTATGCTGGGTTGGGTGCGCTCACGGGTTATTTTTTATGGTTTTTTGCGGTGTTGGTGTTGATGTCGCAACCGCGCCCCACCCTATTGCCCAACGGATTGACCCAGCGGCACAACCTCGGTCAAAGCCGCCTCATGACACTGCTCATTATGGTGTTACTGGCCTATGCCTTCACCTTCGTCATCACCCCGCAACCCCTACAATGGCATCTCGAAACCTCGCTCGACCGCTTGCTCATCCACCTCTGGCCAGCCTTTCTGTTTACAGCTTTTCTTGAGTGCTGAGTCTTGAGTGCAAAGTGCAAAGTGCAAAGTAAAAAGTATAGCGCTATATCTTCGATCATAATTTTCTACTTTCTACTTTGCGCTTGCCACTTCCCACTTTGCAACTTGCCACCTGCCACTTGCCACTTGCCACTTTGCACTTTGCACTTTCTACTTTCCACTTGCCACTTACTTATAATCCCTTCCGATGCAAAAGTTTTGGGTGGTGATTTTGACATTGATGGGCGCGGGGCTGCGCGTGTATCAATTGACCGAGCGTAGCCTGTGGACAGACGAAAGCATTACGCTCATTCGCATCCAACATTCGTGGGGCGATATTTTGCGCAACCACGTTTATTTGCTCGACCTGCAAACCATCGATACCAACCCCTTTGCCTATTTTATTGGGCTAAAGCTGTGGGCCTTGGGCGCAGGGTCAAGCGAATTTGCACTCAAATTATTTTCGGCCTGGCTGGGCGTATTGATGATCCCCCTCACCTACGCCTTGGGCCGCCGCTTGTTGGGGCATCAGGCCGCGCTGCTGGCGGCGCTCTTTGTCTTGCTCTCACCCGGCATCGAATGGTATAGCCACGAATTGCGTATGTATACCTTGGTCGGGTGCATGTCGGCGCTGAATGGTATTCTGGTCTTTAACGCCATCGCCGCCCCCCCCCTTTCTCCCCCCCCTATAGGGGGGGGGCAGGGGGGGGGACGGGGGGGGGCGGCCTATATACTGGCCTTTGTCAGCACCCTGTTATCCATCGCCACCCACTACACCTTTATTGGGCAAGCGGCGGCGTTTTGGGGGCTGATGGGGGTTGCGTTATGGCAACGCCGACGGCGCAGCGCCACCCCAGCCCAAGAGCTAACGCCCAAACAGCGACGGCTGGGGCTGGCGATCGGGCTAATACTCGGCCTCACTGCCCTCACGCTTTCGACCTCTAGCACCTTCGGCAACCTCGTGCAACGCCTTGTCACTGGGCAAGAAAACGACTATTTCTTCGTGCCGCTACACCTGATGTGGAACAGCGTCATCAATGGCTTTGTGTTTGGCCTAAACGCTGGCGACCCCAGCGGCGGCGTGTTTGCTTGGCTGTTGTGCGGGGTGGCGGCC
>CAMDWA010000075.1 GCA_945877855.1 Thermoflexus hugenholtzii JAD2
ATAGTGACACCTTAAAATCGGGGTCGCTTAGATCAATATAAAACCGGCGCAATTGCGAGGCCACAACCAAAGCCTTGTAAACGACGGTGCGACACGAGAAGGATGGAATGTGAAACCCTTGCAAATTGGGCATTTGGGCGATTTCGGTCCGGATTCGATTTTCGATACAGCGCCGCACCAAATACAATTGACGATCAAAGGTCAATTCATCGCTTATAAAATCGGGGCGTGCTACCAATACCTGTTGAATGTCGGGTAAAGTATCGATAGCTTTTTGCCCCAAGACGTTTGGGTCGTGCACCACTGTGCGCCAGGCCAACGTCTCAAAATTGCGCTTCTGCAATTCTTCGCCGATGATTGCCCTCGCCCGCATATTGGCACGGGGGTCACGCGGCAAAAAGATCATGCCGATGGCTAATTCACCGGGGGCAACGGCACGCTTGCCCATGCGCTCTAGCTCACGGTTCATTAGGGTATTTGGGATCGAGCACAGCACCCCAGCGCCATCGCCACTTTTGCCATCGGCATCAATAGCGCCACGATGCGCCAGCCGCTCTAAACAACGTAAACTGTCATCTAAAATCCGAAAAGTCGGTCGGCCCGACAAATCAGCCACAAAGCCAATGCCACAAGCATCATGCTCAAAACGCGGGTCGTATAGTGGGGCTTCGTTGGGAAAAACGCCCCAATGTTTTTTTTGTAAGGGTTGTTGGTCGTGCGCCATCTTGATTAATTTTAATAAAACAGACAATAAAAAAGGGCGTGCCCAATGGCATCGCCCTAAAACAGAAAACAGCTATTTCAACTCATGCAACGTGACCGGCTGCATGGGCGGTATATTTGCATCATCATGGATGCACACACTCTCATTAGTGTGTTAAACGTTGTTTATACACTAATTATTTTATCAGGTTTGATGAGTTGTCAGTCATATTCATACCTGAAAATTGTCAGTGTCATCCCCTCAAAATTTACTACATAACAATTTCGCCACTTTGCATGGGAAGCGCATATTTTTGCCCCCAATCCCCCATTGCATTTAACACCGGGCGCAATGTGTCGCCAAGTGGGGTGATACTATATTCAACTTTGGGGGGAACCACGGCATATACCTTGCGGTGAATCAACCCATCTTGCTCAAGTGCGCGTAGCTCGGATGTGAGCATCTTTTTGGTAATACTCGGAATAGCGCGTTGCAATTCGCCAAAACGGGCGACATTGTTACTAATGGCCCACAAAATAATAATTTTCCATTTCCCCCCAATTAATTGCATGGTGGCGGTTACGGGGCAACGATAAGGGGCCGTAATGGGATTGAAAGGTGAATCATTCATATTGCTTGTTTCAATGGTTACTTTTTTGTGCCTACTTTACTTTTTATATGCTAAGCACTAGTATAGCGTTTAGTTAGCTTTTTCGCAAAGTTATATCAAGCAAAAGTAAAAAAATAAGGGCAATAGAAAGATGGAAACCACAAAGGAAGTAGCGCTGAGTGTCTCAAAAGCAATTTTAAATGGAGAATGGGATAAGTTATCGGGAATTTTGTCGGATGATTTCACCTATACAGGCGATGGGATGTTTTTTAATAAGCAGGAATATATAAATTTTATGAAAGGCATGAAAGCTGCCTTTAGTAATATGAATATGGAGTTTACCCATGTTGTCAGTGAGGACGAAAAGGTCAGCATTCGATTTATCACCACTTGCAAACATACTGGCAATTTTATGGGTGCACCTGCCACAAACCGGAATTTAAATATTGGCGGCATTTTTATACGTAAGGTGCAGGGCAATAAAGTGGTGCAAGAATGGCAAACGACCGATTTGCTCGGCACCATGAGCCAAATGGGGTTTGGGACCTTATTGGCTTATGCGATATTTAATGTGTTGTTTAAACCCAAATCTTCGCCAAAATAAAACTGGTAAAGATTAGGAAGGAATAGCGTAACAAGATCGGGGGATTGCGCTCATATTGCAAGTGACAACACCGTCACAAACTCTGCTTATGATCCCCCGATCTTTTATGATGTGTAAAACCTAAAAAGCGTTAATTTGCCAGTTCATATGGTCATTTTGCAGGTGTCATAATTGCCTTGCACCCAATCACAAATGGTGTAGCATATAGCGCATGGCCCTCAAATACGTCCTCAACTCGATGAAACGTCGCAAGCTGCGCACGGCAATAGTCTTGATTGCGCTGGTGGTGGGGGTGGCACTGGTGGGCGCATTGCTCACGCTGGTAGACACCCAACGCCAATATAGCCTGCAAACCGTCGGTGACCAAGTTGGCACGCATGATCTCACCATCCGCCGTAACGATTTAGCAGTATCGCCATTTTTTGACGCAATGGCGGTGACAAAATTAACCGACGATGCCTACCCCGACCTCGCAGCCATTCACCCACGTATACAAGGCACCACGCTGGCTCGCACCGACAAAAATATACAAGATTACACCCTGACGGTGATGGCGCTCGATACTGAGGCCGACAAACTCAACAAGATCAACCCCATCACCCAAGGCAGCTACCCGCCTGCGCATGGGCAAGTGTTTCTCAATACGGCGGCAGCCGATTTATTGCGGGTGGGCGTGGGCGAAGAGCTAAAACTATCGTATGTGCGGCCTGTGCAGCGCCAAAGTGGTAAGGCCGCCAGCGAAGGCGTGAGCGTGGCCCGCACCGATGCGCGGTTTATTGTGGCTGGTATCGGTGAAATTAGTGGTATTGATGACACACCCAACACCGTATTTATGCGTCTCGATGATGCCCAACAGTGGCTGGGGCAAAGTGGGGTCGAGCGTTTATTGGTATTGTGGAACCCCGATGCCCGCGCTGGCAGCGATGCCAAATTGGCCGTTAGCTTTGCCCGCGACATCGGCGAACAAATCAAAAGCGCCATTCAAGACAAATTGGGCAAAGATTTTGTGGTGGATTTGCGCAAATATAATCGACTTAATCAAACTTCGCAGCAATTTGTCTTTCAACAATCGTTTATCACCATTTATGGCTTGCTGAGCATGGGCATTATTGGCCTGATGGTGAATGCGCTGATGATGACAACGGTGAATGAATCGAAGCGCGATTTAGCCATTTTGCGGGTATTGGGCGCGCCACGGGCGCGGCTGCTCGAGGCCGTCATCGTCGAAGTTGTGATCATTGGAACGGTGGGGGTAATTGGCGGCATTATTTTGGGGCGCATCATCAATGACTTTATCGCCGCGCCCATTCTGTTGCGTGAACTCGACTTGCCGGCTGGGGTGCAATCGAGCTGGAGCTTGCGCTCGGTGTTAACCCCCACGCTCATCACGATGTTGGTGTTGGCGTTGGCCACCATCACCCCCGCCCGCACCGCTGCCAACACCAAGGTTATGGTTGTGCTAAACCCCGCTGCCGCCGACCAACCTTCACTCGATGATTTGTCAAAACTGCGCGAGCGCCGCGCCAATTTTGGCTTGCTCGGCATCGGCATCATTTTGCTCATCATCAGCAGCATCATTTTCTTTTTGTTTCCGCTACTATTTTCGTTTGGCGACCAAAGTTTGTTTGCCAATGTGTTTTTTGCTTCGCTAATTCTGATGGTGTTAGGCATGTCCTTCGTATTTTATTTCACCACCATGCCGCTAGAGCGCTTATTATTAATTTTATTTGGCGTGGTCAGCCGCCGCGCCAGCTTTTTTGCCAGCCGCTATGCGCTGCGTGGCAAAGGCCGCAATGCCCTCATTTCGCTGATGGTGGTGGCAAGCGCGGTATTGCCATGTTTGTTGGCAGCCCAACTCACCCTCACCGATGCCAATATTGACACCGATGCTCGCTATTTAACCGGAACCACGGCCACCGCCCAATTGGGCGGTGGCTTTTTGGGCGGTGGGCCGGGCGGCGGCGGGTTTAGCAATGTACGTGCCGCGCCCAATCAACGCATCGGCGATGATGTATTTACTGAAGCCAAAACCCAAACCGGGGTGCGTGATGTGGTCGCAGTGGCCCAAGATGTCAATGATCAAGTCAGTGACCGCGTGCAATTACGCCAAGCCCGTGCCCGTTATATTGGGGTGAATGGCGACCTGCGCCGTGTGCTGTTCACCGAGTTCATTCAGTTTCAGCAGGGCGATGCCAGTGCGCTTGGGCAAGTGTTGGTTGACCCCAACGCCGTCATCATTTCGGCGGCCTTGGGCGACGCGCTCGACCTAAAATTGGGCGACACCATGCGCGTAAAAGGTGCGGGGCTTGACCACGAACGCAATATGCGCATCGTTGGCGTGGCCCAACGTCTGCCCGGCTTCATCACCGAAATCACCACAAACCGCAACAACGCCAACGGCGGCAGCACCGGTATTATTATGGGGATGGAGGCCTACCGCGATTTGCGCAACGACCCCGCCAAGGGTGCGGCTGACCCCAGTGAAGCTGTGTATTCCAAGTTGCTCATTCGTGGGCAAGCTGGGGTGAATGAGCGGGCGCTAGGCCGCAGTTTGCGCGATACCTTTAGCCGCCAGCGTGGGTTAAATGTCAGCGTAACCAGCGAGCAAGTGGCGCAGGCCCGCAGCACGCTTGAGCAAGGCCGCATTTTTGTGCTGGTGCTAACGGTCGTGTCAATGATCACAGCGGTGTTCGGGGTCTTGGCCGTCATGTATACGGCAGTGCTGGGGCGGCGGGTCGAGATCGGCATGTTAAAGGCCATCGGGGCATCGGGCGGCGACCTGCGCTCTATTTTCATCGGCGAGGCGATGGTGACGACTTTGGCGGCAGCGTTGGCTGGCATCATCGCTGGCACTATTTTGGGCTATTTGTTCGCCCTTATTCCCCGCTTCACAGTCGAAAGCCCAATGCTGTTTGCTTTCGACTGGCGCACCGCCGCCATCATTTGCGCAACCGTATCGCTAGCTGCCATTTTCTCGTCATGGCTCGCCACGCGCCCGGTCTTGCGCAGCAAAGCCATCGTTATTTTGCGTGATCGCGGCAGCTAGGGGGATGACAAGGTGACAAGATGAGTGGGTGACAGGGTGATTCAATCATTCTGTCACCCACTCACCTTGTCACCCTGTCACCTTGTCATCCCTCACCGCCCCGCGTTGTAGCCGATCCATAATCGCCGCGCCGAGACCATTGCGATCGAGCGCAACCATGAGAATAAATTGCATATTTGCGCTATCGAGCGCCCGTAAACCGGCATATAAATTTCGCGCAATATCTTCGAGGGTTTCACCTAAAACGTAGTGTTGGGCCGAGGCAATGTTGGGGATGGCATTGGCCTGTGAGCGTGTAAGCAATAGCCCCACTTGTTGGCCCGCTGTTGTCAATTCACCCCAGCGCTGCACCAATGCGGCAAAATCAGGCATTATTTGCAACACCGCATCTGGCGCATAATGACGCTCAAGCAGCCCCGGCGAGGGTAACACGGCACGGGTTAAATCGGTGGCTTTGCTGTCTATAATCGTTTGGCCTAAGATCTGCTCAATTTGTTCTTTCGTAACACCACCGTGCCGCAAAATAATTGGCACATCGGGCAGCGCATTTAACACCGTCGATTCAACCCCGATGCTGGTTGCGCCGCCATCTAAAATAATCTCGACCCGCTCAGCCAGATCATCGCGCACATGTTGGGCGGTGGTAGGGCTAACATGCCCAAAACGGTTGGCGCTGGGCGCGGCAATGGGCACACCGCTGGCCGCAATCAGGGCCAATGCAATCGGGTGTTGAGGCATACGAATGGCAACAGTATTGCCACCCGCCGTCACCAACATCGGTATCTGTTCGCCGCGTGGCAACACCAACGTGAGTGGCCCGGGCCAACAAGCATAAATCAACAAGCTCAGCCTTGCTTGTTGGGTTTCAGTCAATTCGCCAATAATGCCTTGTTGAAACAGCGCTTCGAAGTAAGGATGGGGTGTCGCTGCGCCATTGCCGGCATCCGCCAGCCATTCTGGGCAAACATGCACAATCAATGGGTCGTTTAGCGGGCGGCCTTTGGCTACAAATATCTTGCGCACGGCTTGGGCATCAAGCGCATTTGCGCCAAGACCATATACTGTCTCGGTGGGGAATGCAACAAGGCGACCCTCGCGGATCGCCTCGGCGGCATTTTTAATACCTTTTATTAGCGTCATCGACTTTCACTTGAAAAACGAACTAATTTAGTCCAATCAATATTGCCATCAATACAATAATGTTCTGAAAATAATTGAGAAAATCGATTAACCAAGTTATCATATTTTTGAAGGAAAGCTTCGTTTCTTGTTTTTGCTTTATAACCTAATGGTTCAATTAATTCAATATATAAATTCGGGTTTTGTGAAATAAATTCCCAAAAATGTTGCCCACATAATTTTTGATAATCACCTTTATCTGGATTGTTATCTCGCCCATAACAACAACCATTAATCGCTAGAATATTTACTGTACGGTTATTAGTACGATAGACACGCGCCGCCTGTCGAAAATTCTCGCGCATCCGCTTAATTTGGCTACTGTTCCCCCAATTGGGTCCAGATTTGATCGCCACCAAACATAGTTGTCCATCGCGCTCAAACTCAAGGTCAATTCCCTCTGTAGTCGATTTGCGCCCGCCATAAGTTCTTGAACATACAAAGATCGCTAAATTCTCTAAAAAATCACCAAATAAAGTTTCTTCTTGTGAAGACAAAAATGCATCCATTAATAACTTTACCAAATCGCTAGCAATCCCAATCCCTTTTGCGCGAAACAAGTAAGGGTTTTTACGCTTGAGAATATTGTCTAATTTTAATGACTCAAGATTACGTAATTTTGCCGCATGAAAATCTCCAATGTGATTTTCAACATACTCAGTTATTTCACTAAGAAGTAATTGCGTCATAAGATTCCTTTTTATCGAGCAAACGCAATGGGGCATCAATAAGAATATCCTTTGCTCGCTCAAAATACTCAGTTTTTATTTCAATGCCAATCGCATTTCTTCCTAAGCGATTGGCAACCATTATTGCTGTACCAGACCCCATAAATGGATCAAGCACCCAATCATTTATTTGTGTGAAAAGTTTTATAAACCATTCTGGCAATGATTCAGGAAAAGCAGCACTATGATTCTTATTGCCACATTCTGTAGCCATATGCAATACATTTGTTGGGTAGGCCATCTCGCGTTCAGTCCAATTTGCAATTCGTTTGCCAAACCCGCTGCCAACTTTTGAATTATCTCGAATTTTATCTGTTTCGCTCAAATTTTTTAGACGTGATTTAGCCCAATCTCCCATTGGAACCATTACAGACTCTTGATACATATTAAAGCGGCGGTTCTTATTAAATTGTAATAAACGTTCCCAAGAATCTCGAAAGCGATTCGGCCATTTACCCGGATAGCTATTTTTTTTGTGCCACATAAATTCCTCGGTCCAAAACCAGCCCTGTTTACGCATTGCTAAAATAAGATCTAAAACATAAGTATGGCGTTCCCCATGCACTACTTTCTCTTTAATATTTAAAATAAAAGTTCCATCTTGCTTTAATACTCGCTTTAGTTCACTGGCAATAGGCATAAACCACTCAACATAATCATCTGGTGAAATTCCGCCATAAGAATTAGATCGGTTATCAGCATATGGTGGCGATGTGATAATTAAATCAATTGAATTATCAGGTAATTCTTTCAACTTCTCACGGCAATCTCCAAATAGCAATTGTGTTTTCATGATTCTCTACCTTACATTCTAAAACATCTGTTCTTGAAATATAAAAAGCGCAGCTTAAAGCTGCGCTTTTAAAAATTAAAGATTATTGTAATGCTTAATGCTCACTCACCAGCGTAAATTTTGCCTTCATCGATACGGCGGCGGTTAAATGTAAAGGCCACTTCTTCGACCTTATGCGGCACTTCTCTGCGTAGCGGGTGACCAACCCAACCAACGGGCATCATGATGCGGCGCAAGTCGGGATGATCGGTAAATTGAATGCCAAAAAGATCATAGATCTCGCGCTCTAGCCAATTGGCATTTTCATAGATGCTATACACGCTGGGGAGGGTTGCGTCATATTCGCTAAGTATGACTTTAACCCGCACCCGAATATTGCGCGATACTGAATACAACTGATACAAAATGCTAAAACGCGGTTCTTGCGGAAAATAATCGACGCAAGTTTCATCGGTTAGCATCTCAAATTTTTGCACATCGCGCAGGTGTAACAACACTTCTAAGATGCGTTCGCGGCTGGTGACTAAGGTCAGCTCATCACGAAATTTAAGCGTTTGGCTAATGGCATCGGCAGGCAATGCATTAAGTTCAAAAGGTGCGAGTTCAGACATGATTATTGCCACTTCTTCAATGGTTCGTTCTTAATTTTTTCTTGCAGCTTCATAATGCCGTCGATCAAAGTTTCGGGGCGGGGTGGGCAGCCAGCCACATACACATCCACCGGCACAATTTCATCAACCCCTTGCACGACAGCATAGTTGTTAAATACACCGCCACATGAAGCACAATCGCCCATTGCAATCACCCACTTTGGATCGGGCATTTGATCATAAAGTGTGCGCAACACCGGGGCCATTTTGCGGCTAACGCGACCAGCCACAATCATCAAATCGGCTTGGCGTGGGCTAGCCCGCATCAACTCCATGCCAAAACGCGCTAGGTCATATCGCGCAGCTTGTACGCTCATCATTTCGATGGCGCAACACGCCAAACCAAACATCAATGGCCATAACGCATTTGAACGCGCCCAACCCACTGCTTTTTCGAGCGTAGTTGTTACTACGCCCATATCGCCAAGTTTTTGCTCTAAACCCATAATAAGAAATTTAAAATTTAAAATTTAAAATGGAAAATTAACGACTCAAGTTAAATTTTAAATTTTCCATTTTAAATTTTAAATTTTTATTTGTCCATTGTTTCCCATTCAAGGGCACCTTTTTTCCATACCCAGATAAAGCCCACAAACAAGATGCCGATAAAGCTCAACATCGAGACAAAGCCGGGCCAACCTAATTCACGAAACGCCACGGCCCAAGGGTAAAAGAAAACAATTTCAATATCAAACAAAATAAACAAGACCGCTACCAAATAAAAACGCACCGGAAAGCGACGTTGGCCTAAACCAATTGCGGTCATACCGCTTTCGTAAGAGGCAATTTTTACAGGGTTTTTAGCACGGCGGCGGGGGCCAAATAAGATTGAGATTAGCACCACCAAGCATGCTAAGCCGGTTGCTAACAAGATCATAACGCCGATTGGCAAATAGTCACTGGGGATCATTCGTGTGTGAATTTTATCACAATCGCCTCTATATTCTTAGGGGGAAGGCAAGGCCATAGGCATTATTAAGGCCAGTCAGAAAAAAATAAATCTCCGATCTTCGGCCTTTTCCGTATCTCCGCGATCCAAATTTTGTGGATCGCGGAGATGTAGAAAAGGCGGAAGATCGGAGCGGGTTTTATAGGCTGATTCCGGTATTTATTTCTGCTAAGTAGCCTATAGAGGGGTAAAATCGGCAAAAATATTGGCTTGCTGATCGTAGTAATTATTCAATAATGCCGAGCCACTTCAGTTCGGGTTTGCTGTCGGTCAAATAATTTCTGACCTCATTGATGAGTTTAGGGCGTTGCCGACGCATTTTAAGCCCATGACGCACCATATCGCGGGTGCTGGGCCACTTGCTCAAGGCAAAAACTTGTTGCAGGTCGTTGTTATTTTGCACATATTGCATCAATTGATCAGGGGAGGCTTGCAAAAGCATACGAAAAACATCAAGCGCCACAACTTGTTGCATAGGGGGGGACGTTTTTTCGAAAATTTGTTGTATGTATTGGCAAATAGCTTGTGCCGCGACGATGTTGTTGTGATGAAGTTCTGTCATGTAGGTTGTCATGAATACGGTATCTCCTGCGTATTGATGCAACACAATGCAATTATTAACATTGTATTGCCGATAGTTATATTAGCACGTCGCTATCATTGCGGCTGTCGTTATTTATTTCATGGGCGCAACGAAAAAACTCAAAGTTCGCTTAGATTTTGTTGCGAGGTCAATTGGTTAAATGCGTGAGTGCGTAAATGAGTGAATAGGTGATTAAACCAATCACTCATTTACGCATTCAACCATTCAACTATCAACGGCTATATTACAATCACCGTGTTTCATGAAAAAGGCAAATACGTTGTGGCAGGTTGCACCCCATGCCGACCGCGAATTTTATAGCGCACTGTCTGAATTACACCCATTATTGGCCCAAGTGCTGTGGGCACGGGGCAATAAATCGGTTGAACAAGCACGGGCCTTTATTGCCGATACATCACTATTAGCAGACCCCAATGCTTTAACCGATATAGACAAAGCCGTTGAGCGTATTTTGCAGGCGATTGGGGCTGGTGAATCGATCACCATTTATGGTGATTATGATTGCGATGGTGTAACGGCTTGTGCGCTGCTGATGTCGGCCTTAACGCAGTTAGGGGCCAAGCCGCAGGTTTACATCCCCGACCGTTTTGAAGAAGGCTATGGCCTTAATTCAACCGCGCTAGATAAGTTAAAGGCCCAAGGGGTCAATTTGGTCATTACGGTAGATTGTGGCGCCCGCGCTGTAAATGAGGCCCAACATGCCCGCGATATTGGCCTCGACCTGATTATTACCGATCATCATGATTTAGAACATGAATTGCCCCAAGCCTTGGCGGTCATTAACCCCAAACGCCCAGATTGTCATTATGCCTTTAAACAATTGGCCGGGGTTGGGGTGGCCTATCGCTTGGCCCAAGCCTTATTTGCCCAAGCCAAGCTTGCCAATGAAGCCACCCACGCATTTCACGATTTAGTTGCCATCGGCACGATTGCCGATGTCATGCCGCTCATTGGTGAAAATCGGAGTTTGGTGCGGGCTGGCCTGCAAATGATCAACACAACCCCGCGTTTGGGGGTGACAGAATTGGTGCGAGCGGCCCGACTCAAGGCTGGGCAAGTTTCGGCGGGGCAAGTTGCTTTTCAGCTTGCGCCGCGTCTCAATGCCGCTGGGCGGCTTGATACCGCGTTGAATGCCTATGAGTTGTTGATGACGGATAACCCAGCTTGGGCCACCGACCTTGCCAACACCTTGAGTAGCCGCAATGAGCAACGTCAGCAAATTACAGCGGCGGTAGTGCGTGCCGCCGAAAAACAATTGGCTGCCAATCTTGATCCTGAAAAATTGCCATTGTCGTTTGCGGCTTCATCCGACTATAACGCAGGGGTGATTGGTTTGGCGGCGGCACGCTTGGTCGAGCGGCATATTCGACCGGCGGTGGTGGTGATGATCATCGGCGAAGAAGCCCGCGGCTCATGCCGCAGTGTGAGTGATTTTCATATTACCGATGCCTTAGATGCTTGCAAACCATTATTGCTCAAACACGGCGGGCACGCAGCGGCAGCCGGTTTCACGACCCGCACCCAGTGGCTAGGTGAATTGCAACAACGGCTGTATGAATTGGCGCAAGCACAACGACCCGAACAAGGCTGGGTTAAAACCATTCATGCCGATGCTGAGATTAACCTACATAAATTAAGCAGCCAAACCCACGCAGCCATGCAATTGCTAGAGCCGCATGGGCATGGCAACCCACAGCCTATCTTTGTGGCGCGTCAAATTGAGGTGCGTTCGGCACGGCGAATTGGCCGTGTAGAGGAAGACGCAGGCCACGAAGGCAACGCCGGCCCGCATCTTAAGCTCAGCCTAAAAGATGCGCGAGGTGGCAATTGGGATGCCATCGGTTGGCGCATGGGTGAGCGCTTCGACGAAACCCCTCCGGGCGCAAAAATTGATTTGGCATTTCACCTCGATATGAATGAGTGGAATGGCGAAAAGCGCTTACAACTGGTATTGGAAGACATTCACTAACTAAAACCTATTTCCCCAGATCCCAAACCGCCGTGCTGCGCTGCCGGTTGATTAAGATCGGCAAATAAGTCTTGTTTGGGAATTGCACTGAGTCCACCGGATTGCTCGCTTCAATCGACGTTGGGGCTGTTGTGGGGGGAACGATTTCGGCCAAGGTTTGGGCTGGCGTGCAATTGAGAATGAAGGCAGCCGTAAGCACGAATGCTGTGAAGAGTGTGGTGAGGCGGGCGACGATGTGGAGGGCAATGGGGCCTGTGCTCACGTTTGCTTTCATCTGTCTGACTACAGAATAGCATTCGTAAGCCTAAAAGGGAATTAGGACTAGGGCCGATAAAAGGAACGGATATTACAGTGCAAAACATCATAGCAATTGTCATTGGATTGCAACGTTGCAGCCATGAGAAGGTTCGGGATTAGGGATGAGGATTGAGTTATCAATCATGAGTCATGACTCGTGACCGCTCATCCCTCATCCCTAATCCCTCCCCTTACTGCGCCACAATATCAACATACTCCTGCCGCAACAGCAACTCATCGCCGATACCAAAACGGGCCAACAGCTTGCCAATGACAGCGGCTTTGCGCTCAGCATCCCGCACACTCCATGTGCGGCTCTTGATCTCGACAAAATAGCCATCGCGGGCCGGGCTGAGCACACGATCTAAATTGACAAACAATTCATCATCTTCAAAAATGACTTCCCAGCGCAAGCGGTCTTTTTCAACTTGCATCTCACGTGCCGGCTTAAAGTATTCGCGGTAAAAGCGCAAGCTACGATCAGCCGGAGCCATAAACCGCACCCGCGATAGCACGATCGAATGCGGGAATTCGCGCTCAGTTTGTCCACCTACCAGCGTTAGGCGATAACGACTGGTGGTGACATTGCTATTAGCATCTACCCGCATATCTTCACGGTAACGCAAACGCGATTTTTCTTCGGCAAAATAAAAATAAGTGTCATATTGTTTATAGTGCACATGCCGCACCACCGTAATTTCTTTATCGTTGTTAATAATATCGATTAACGGTTGAATGTCGCTGACGCGAGCTTTCACTTGCACTTCAAACGATTTTTCTTGTTGCACACCACTAATGGCGGCCAATTTACGCAACACATCACCCTCGCGCTCGGCCAAAAAGTCGCTAATTCGCCGCGCCATGGCATTCGATTCAGCCCTAATCTTGGCCTCGTCTACTGTCAATAATGCACGATCACGCATCAAAAATTTGCCATTCACCATCGTGTCACGCACATCGGCGGCCTTGCCGGCATACACCAATTGGGTATAAATGGCGTTAGGGTCACGCAAATAAAAAGCTGGGGTGTTGTGCAAAGTGTCCAAATTCACCACAATCAAATCAGCGCGTTTGCCCACCTCAAGCGACCCCGTAATCTGCCCAATATGACACGCCCGCGCCCCGCCGATGGTCGCCATCGCCAACGCAGTTTTAGCCGGTATCGCCAATGGGTTGCGGGTGTGCCCCTTGGCCAGCAGCGCCACCAGCCGCATTTCCTCAAAATGATCCAGGTCGTTATTGCTGGCGGGGCCGTCGGTGCCAATGCCCACCATCACGCCAATGTCTAGCATATCTTGGGTATTGGCAATGCCACTGGCGAGCTTAAGGTTGGCGGCAGGGTTATGGCTGATGCTGGCCCCCGCATTTTTGAGCACCCGCATTTCGCTTTGGTCAATCCACACACAATGGGCCGCAATCACCTTGGCCTCGAGCACACCGCACTTTTTGATCCAATTCACCACCGACATGCCGTGTTGGGCGCGGCTATCCTCCATCTCTTGTTTGGTTTCGGCAATGTGAATATGCAACGGCACATCATGTTTTAGCGCAATTTCGGTGCAGCGGCGCATCAATTGCGGGCTACAGGTGTATGGCGCGTGCGGCGCAATAACCGGCACAATCAACGGGTGATGCTTCCACTTAGCAATAAATTTGTCGGTAAATTCAAGGCTTTCATCGGGCGATGATGAATCGGGCGTGGGAAAATTCATCAGCGATTGGCTGCACAAGGCCCGCATCCCAATATCAGCCAGTGTTTGGGCGATGGTGTCTTCAAAATAATACATATCGTTGACACACGTCACCCCGCTGCGAATGGCCTCGGCGGCGGCCAACTGTGCCCCTAAACGCACAAATTCGGGCGACACAAATTTTTGTTCGGCGGGCAACATATAACCATACAGCCACACATCCAGCCGCAAATCATCGGCAAGGCCACGCAATAACGTCATGGGCAAATGGGTGTGGCAGTTGATCAAGCCGGGCGTAATGGCATGACCAGCACAATCGATGGTTTGGGCGGCGGTGTAATGGCTCGCAATCTCGCTGGCCGCGCCAACCGCCACAATCACATCGCCTTTCACGGCAACCGCGCCGTCGGCATATACACGGCTTTGCTCGTCCATCGTAACGACAAACCCGTTGTTGAGAATGATATCTACTTCCATAGATGAATTTTACAGGGAATTGGGGATTAAGGATAAAGGATGAGGGATAAAGGATGAGAAGTCATGAGCGAATCCCCAATCCTTAATCCTTAATCCCTTTCTTTGCATCATCACAAAAACACTTCACTTAGAATTTGGTGTATGCAATGCCAACATAAAACTTTGTCGATGTTTGGATTGGGGGGAGTGGTTGCGGCGCTTTTAATTGCGACGATGGGGCATAATGCCCCCAGCCACGCCGTTGAGGAGATGCCAAACCCTGTTATGTCACAGGTGGGCGCACCTTCAGCCAATTTGCTCGTTAATCCTAGCTTCAATGCCCCAGCGCCATTTCAAACCGATGCCTGCACCGGCCAAACCGCTGGTGAGCTGCAAGTGCCGAATGGCTGGACGGCCTACTTTATGTGTCGGCAACCCGGCGATGCCGACAACATCAACCGCCGCCCCGAATATCGCCCCGCCGACATGACTTATGCTTACCGCGTGCGCAGCCCACAAACAGCACTCAAATATTTCAATTTTTGGGCGCTGAATAAATCGGCAGGGGTGTATCAGGTGGTCAATGGCATCACACCCGGCTCGGTGCTGAAATTTAGCATGTGGGTGCAAATTTGGACCTCGAACTGCGATGTCAACCCGCCCAATTCGCAATGTGAACCCGGCAACCTTGAGGCGCGGCTATGCATCGACACCGACGGCGGCAGCAAATTTGAAACCGGCGCGGCAGGCGTGACCTGTAGCGCATGGACGCGCCAAGCGGCATGGGACAAATATACCGAGCTGACGCTCGAAACCGTCGCCCAGTCATCACAAGTCATTGTGGCGCTCAACACCCGTGCCGAATGGGCGGTGAAACACAACGATGTATATGCCGATGATGCCTCGCTCATCGCCATCCCACCCACTGCCACGCCCACCGTCACCCCATCACCCACCCAAACCCCAACCGTCACTACGACTGCCACCCAAGTCATCACTAACACCCTCACGCCCACTCCCACGCCCCAATCTTTACCCCGTCAGCTTTTGCCGCTGTTGGTGAAGCCGTGAGCCATAAGGGAGCCGTGAGCTTTAAGCCATGAGCCATGAGTTACGGCTCACGGCTCATGGCTCAAAGCTCACGGCTCCCTCACGGTAAAATACCCACATGGCAATTTCACCCCCTACCGGACTTTGGTTCGAAGATTACACCATTGGTTATAAACTTAGCTCACCCTCACGCACCGTCACCGAGGCCGACATTGTGGCCTTTGCTGGGCTGTCGGGCGATTACAACGAGATTCACGTCAGCGAGCAATATGTGCAGGGCGAGCGCTTCGGCAAACGCATCGCACACGGCTTGCTCGGCCTCAGCATCGCCAGCGGCTTGGCCTTTCAGCTCGGTTTTATGCGCGGCACTGTCGATGTCTTTCGCGGGCTAGATTGGGAATTTACCGGCGCGATTTTTATTGGCGACACGGTTCACGTTGAGATCGAAGTGATCGAGACCAAAGCCGTGCCACGTTTGGGCAATGGCAAAATCGTATTCAAAATAGCCTTGGTCAAGCAAGATGGCTCGGTGGTGCAACGCGGCAATTGGTCGTTGTTGGTCAAGAGCAAGCCCAAGGCAACAACTGGCTAATATAAAAAACAAACGTCATTCCTGCTCTTTTCCTGCTCTTAATGAAGGCGGGAATGACAATCACCTATAATTTTAAAAATGGTAACCACATTAGAAGCTGTGATCGAAGCCCCGAATCAAATGCGACTTTTAAAGCCGCTGCCGATGGCGAAGCATCGCCGCAGGGCTTTTTTAGTTGTTATTGACGACATAATCGATAGCCCAGATGAAGTATTAAATGAACCACTCACATTGACGAAAATAGATGATGACGATTTAGTGGTCGGTTTCTTTGCCAGCACACAACCTCTTTCAACTGATCACGAAGCGATTTTAGAGCAATCGGTAGACAGCAAGTCTGGTTTTACATGGAAAGCGTAAAAACTGATCCCAAAATTAAGATCGCGGTTGCAGATACTGGGTTTGTCGTTGCCTTGGCAAATAAAAAAGATCCCTACCATCTACCCGCCTATACCCTTTATCGACAAATTGCCAAAATCATTCTTCCACAAACCACACTCGTCGAATCAGCTTATCTGATCGGCAAATTCGGCGGAACCCGAGCCGTGACTCATTTTCTCACCAGTGTGCCAGTTAGTCGTTATGTGCCAACCGCGCTGCATGATTCAGATTTTGCACGCATTGCTCAATTATTATCTACCTACGCAGATACTCGCATTGATTTTGTCGATGCCAGTGTCATGATTATTGCCGAACGATTACAAATTGACACAATTTTGACGCTTGATCGTCGAGATTTTTCTATTGTTCGGCCCACGCATTGTGAGGCTTTAACCCTGTTGCCTTAACATTCATAAGGCAACTTCATCTCCCACATCTATTCTCCTATTCATGCTACACTTTCCCCATGCTAAATTTTAACGCTGTACGCGAAAAAACCATGACGATGGCCGAATTGGTCAAAGACCTGACCGTTGCCGACCTAAAGGCCTTGACGAACGAGATGATCGACACCCAACTTGAGATCATCAAAGATGCCACCGATGCCGATGTGGTGTTTGTGCCGGTTGATTCCAACGCCAACGACACCTTTGCCACCAAGGCCGACGAGGTTAATATTGCGTGGACTTTGGGACATGTGGTGGTGCATGGCACGGCCTCATCTGAAGAAAGCGCCGCCTTGGCACTCAATTATGCGCGTGGCCTCGATATTGCAGGGCGTTCGCGCTACGAAACCCCGTGGGAAACCGTGACCACCATTGCCCAAGTGCGCCAACGCTTGCACGAAAGCCGCCGGATGCGGTTGGCAATGTTAGAGGCATGGCCGGATGCGCCCCATTACGAAGTGACTTTTTCATTATCATGGGCACCCCATTATGGGCAAATGACTGCGATTGGGCGTTTCGTCATGGGCCTCAGCCACGAAGAATCACATATCGACCAATTGCGCGATTGTGTGCGCCAAGCCAAAGCAGCAGCTTAATAATTAATGATTAATGGTTAATGGTTAATGGTTAATGGTTAAGTGTGTTCTTCATTAACCATTAACCATTAACCATTAACCATTGACCACTATTTAGCCATTATTTCATCTCTTATGCAGAAACCATCTTTATTGGGTCAATCGATCACTCGGATCGATGCCCGTGCCAAAGTGACCGGTCAAGCCCATTACCCGGGCGACTTAACCATGCCCGGCATGGCTCATGCCAAAGTGCTATTTGCGCGTCGCCCACACGCACGGGTGCGCCACATCGACATCAGCGCCGCATTAGCGCTGCCGGGCGTGCTTGGCATCTTTACGGGGGCCGATGTGCCCAACAATGAATATGGTTTGGTTTTGTTCGACGCGCCGGTTATGGTGTCTGCAATAGAAAATGGAAGTTTGGCGGCAGAAAACGCCCCAAATGCCAAATCATTTGACGGTATTGTGCGGCATATTGGCGAAAAAATGGCGATTATTGTGGCCGAAACCGAAAAAATCGCCGAGCATGCTCGCAGCTTGATCAAGATCGACTACGAAGATTTGCCAGCCATCACCGACATTCACGAAGCCATCAAACCCGATGCACCACAATTGCACCCGCATTACCCGGGCAATGTCATTCAACGTTACCGTGTGCGGCGTGGCGATGTCGAGGCCGCTTTTGCACAAGCCGATGTCATCATCGAAGACACCTATTGGATGGGGGCGCAAGAACACGCCTATTTGCAGCCCGAAGCTGGCTTGGCTTATATCGATGAGGCTGGTCGGCTGACCATTCAGGTGGCAGGGCAATGGACGCACGAAGACCAAGAGCAGATCGCCCACGCCCTCAAATTGCCGCTCGATCAGGTGCGCGTGATCTACCCTGCCATTGGCGGCGCATTTGGTGGACGCGAAGACATGAGTGTGCAAATTGTGCTGTGTTTGGCGGCCCAACGCCTCAACCGCCCAGTTAAGATTGTTTGGACGCGCGAAGAGAGCATGATTGGGCATCACAAGCGCCACCCATTTTGGGTGCATGCCAAACTGGGCGCGACTAAAGATGGCAAACTGGTAGCGGCTCAAATCAACGGCATGTCAGACGCTGGGCCTTATAACTACACCAGCAACAAGGTCTTGGGCAATTTCACCGGCACATGCGTCGGCCCGTATGACATCCCCAATGTCGCCATCGACAGCGCTGCCGTTGTCACAAATAATATTCCCAGCGGCGCGTTTCGTGGCTTTGGCGCACCCCAAGGTTTGTTTGTGGCCGAAACCCAAATCAACAAAATGGCCGTCGCTTTAGGCATCGACCCAGTTGAATTGCGCCGCCGCAATTGTTGGCACGATGGCACCATCACACCCTTTAACACGCCCGTGCCACCCGGTTGCTCGCTCGATGAAGTTATTTCTGCTTGCGCAGAAAATTTAGAATTAAAAATTGAAAATGGAAAATTGGAAGGCGCTGCTTCTAATTCTCCATTTTCAATTTTTAATTCTAAATTTGCCAAAGGCACCGGTTTTGCTTGTGGGCACAAAAACATCGGGTTTTCGTTTGGCTACCCCGAAAATAGCGCTTGCACGGTTGAATTGCGTGGCAACGGCGAAATCGAGCAAGCCATCGTTGGCTTGGCGGGGGCCGATTGCGGGCAAGGTGCACATACGGCCTTTTTGCAAATTGCGTCTGAGGCGCTAAGTTTGCCACGCGAAAAGATCGAATTGCAACTGAGCGACACCAGCACCAGCGGCAGCAGCGGCTCAGCTTCGGCCTCGCGCCTCACTTATATGACAGCGGGGGCCATTGTGGGGGCCGCCAAAGCTGCGCTGGCAAAATGGCAAGATGAGGAACGCCCAGTCAAGGTGCATCACGTTTATCGCCCACGCCCCACCACCCAAATTCACCCCCAAACCGGCGAAGGCGACCCCAACATTACCTATGCCTATATTGCCCAAAGCGCTGAGGTTGAAGTAGACACCGCGACAGGCCAAGTACATGTGCGTAACCTTGTTTGTGCCGATGACGTAGGCCGCGCCGTGAACCCGCAGCAAATTGTCGGGCAAATTGAGGGGGCGGTATCACAAGGTTTGGGCTATGCCATGCTCGAAAATTTTGTCACCGAGGGCGGTTATGTCAAGACTGCGCACTTCAGCACTTACCTCATTCCGTCGGTGCTCGATATGCCCGATCGCGTCCAATCCATCATCGTCGAACATCCAGACCCCACCGGCACACTCGGCATTCGTGGCATGGCCGAGTTGCCGCTCATGATTGTCGCGCCTGCTATCGTGGCAGCCATTCACAACGCTACTGGTGTATGGGTGAATGAATTACCGGTCACGCCAGACCGTTTGCGCAAGGCACTAAAAAAGCAACGCTAAAAACAATGGACAAAAACAATCGCTCTGTTTTAGTGAAAAACAGAGCGATTGTTTTTTTATTTTATATCTTCGCCACACTCACTCTTTCACATTTTTTTGTTCCGCCTGCTGGGCTAAAAGATATATTTAAAGATAACCCCATCCGCCTTATGAAGCATTTTATGTGTGCTTTTGAAGGATGAAAATAGGGATAAAGTTTGATAAAACTATGCTGTCTATTTATCGAGGCGAGCATGGCACAACAAGTTTATCCAATTTATCGCACAAAACATATCAGTGCTTTTATATTTTTTGTTTTCATTTCGCTTTTTGGCTTTATCTTCACCCAGCAACACTTTGCGACATCTGCCATCATTGCCCCTCAACCTGCTAACCCGAATCATGGTGTTACGCTATTGTTAGCGACAGATACTGCTACAGTTACCCCTACAGCCACCGCATCCCCAACCGATACGCCATCCGCCACGCCCACCCCAACTGCATCTCCAACTGCTACCGCTACCCCTATACCCGGTGATTTGGTTGTGACGATTAGCAGCAGTAAGCCTTCGCCAGAGACTGGCGATTATGTGACGTATACCATCGCCATCTCAAATATTGGGCAAGTGCCACTCAGCCAAGTGCTCATTTCGATGCATGTGCCAAGCGAGGTCACGATTCTACGGGCCGATTATTTGGCGACAAATCCCCTGCAACGTGATCTCGAAGTGACCACGCGGGCCGTCACCTTTACGGCCAATAGCTTGGCGGCCAACGAGCAAATACACATTATTGTGCCCAGTTTTATCAAAGTTGGGTTGCCCAATGTGTCATTAATTAATATTTATACTGGTGGGCGTGCTACGGGCGAAAGCAACACGAGCAATAATTATGTAACGCTGCCTGTGACCATCATCAACCCCAAACCTTATGCCGATGCTCTGGTCGAGACCCTTGTTAGCCCCAGCCCATATCAGGCGGGCGAGGTGGTGACATACACCATCTATATTAGCAATGTTGGCGGGTTTGCACTACAGGGTTTGGCCGTCACCGATACGCTCGCAAGCGATTCACGGGTATTATCGGTGCGGTTAGAAGGCGCGGGTGACTTTAATACCGATCTAAAATCGCGGCTCAGTGGTTTTACCCTAACCGTAACTCAACTTGATGTGGGTGGGCGCATACGCTTAACCATGAGCACTCGAATTGGCGCGGCGACATCACCGGGTACCAATATCTTAAATGAGATAAAACTAAGTGGCGATAATGATCGTTATAGCATCAATAACTCGTCACTCTCTTCGATTAGCGTCTTACATGCTGGGCAAACCAGCACCCCAACACCTTCGCTAACCCAAACCCCTACCCCTAGCGGCAGTGGGTCTAAAACCAAACGCACTTATCTGCCGCTGCTGCGCTTTGCGGTTAAAACAAACTCCTAATTAATAACACCTTCGCCATCCTGCCCGTGAATGAATTCACGGGCAGGATGGCGAAGGTAT
>CAMDWA010000076.1 GCA_945877855.1 Thermoflexus hugenholtzii JAD2
AAACCGCCTAAAACATACTTAGGCGTTGCCGATACCTAAACCCGCTTTCTGAAAGAGAGCGGGTTTTTAAAATGGGATTTGGGGATACAGGGAGCATGAAAATGCTCCTTTGCCCTTTACACAGAGACAATACATTACGATGATAGAGCAAGAATATCTTACCCCAGAAGGGTTACAAAAATTAAGCAACGAACTTGAGCACTTACGGACAGTAAGACGGGCCGAGGTTGCGCTGCGTTTGCACGAGGCCATGACCGAAGGCGATATTGAGGAAAACCCAGAATATGAAGATGCCAAGAATGAACAGGCCTTCGTCGAGGGGCGCATCCTTACCATTGAAAATATCCTCAGCAACGCGGTATTGATTGAGCATAATAACAAAACCCCACCCAACGAGATTCGTTTGGGTAGCAAGGTCGTGATTACTGAAGTAGGCACAAAAGAACAAGAGAATTACATCATTGTTGGTTCTGCCGAGGCAGACCCTTCGCATGGCAAAATCAGCAATGAATCGCCGCTTGGTAAATCGCTGATTGGGCATAAACTCAATGACACCATCGATGTGCAAGCCCCGGGGGGCGTGATTAAGTTTAAAGTGACCAAAGTAAGCAACAAGTAGTAGATAGTAGATAGTGATAGGGGATAGTCTGTTTACTATTTACTATCACTATCTACTTTCTATTTTTTACATGAAAACCTACTTGATTGGTCCGCCCGGCAGTGGCAAAACCACCCGTTTGGCGCAGCGGCTGATCGAGTTGATTGAGCGACATACCCGCCCAGATCGCATCTTGGTGCTGGTTCCGCAGCAGGCCCAAGCCAATGCCTTTCGCAATGCTTTACGGTCAATCAAAGGCCCATTTAAATCACGCGGGCAACCCGAGATTACCACTTTATATGGCTTGGCGCAGCGCCACGTAGCGCTTTTTTTTCCGCTGGTGGCGGCGCGGGCTGGTTTTGGCCAAGGGATTGAGCCGACATTTATCAATGTCGAATTGGCGCAATATTTTTTAAACCAATTGCTTGAGCCACGTAGCGCCGATTTTGATGATTTGCGGCTTTATCGCCCGCGCTTGCTCGGCCAACTTCTCGATAGCATGAACAAAGCCGCTGAATGTGGCTTTGGCTTAGATGAAATTGCCGCCCGCTTGGGGGCCGCATGGTCGGGCGACCCCCAACGGCGGGTTAGTTTTCAGCGGGCGCAAGACCTTGCCCAAGCTTTTCGGCAATTTTGCCACGAGCGTGCTTTGCTCGATTTTTCGCTGTTGATCGAAACCTATGCCCAACATTTGCTCAACACGCCCACTTATCGCGATTATGTCACCGCTCGCTACCGACATGTCATTATTGATCAAATTGAAGAAAACCCGCCGGTAACGCACGATTTAGTGCGTATGTTGCTTGAGACGTGCGATACCGCTTCTATCGCCGAAGATGATCCGGGTGGTTATCGTTTATTTTTGGGGGCAGATCGGGTGACAGCGCGGGCTTTGGCCGCCCGATGTGATCAAATCGTTGCGCTAAATGAAACGTATGTCGCCTCGCCTAGCAACATCGCGCTTGGTAATGCCCTCGCTTTTCAATTTGGCTATCGTGGGCCGATGAATGAGAATACAGAGGACAGCGGAATGCATACAGCAGCCGTCAATTCTCAATCCCCAATCGTAAATCGCAAATCAGAAATTGTAAATCCTCCGATCGTCATCACCGGCAAATTTTGGAGCAATATGGTGCGCAATGTGAGTGACCAAATTTGTGCATTGGTCGCTGCTGGGGCGCGTGCAGGTGATATTGCGGTATTGGCCCCATTTGTCGAAGACGTGTTGTATTTTGAGCTAAGCGAAAGGCTGGCCCAAGCCAACATTGTGTTGCGCACCTTGCGCCCATCGCGCCCACTTTATGACCACCCCGCCACTCGCGCCATGGTCACTTTGGCTAAATTGGCTCACCCAACATGGCAATTGCCGATTACTGTGCCTGAATTGGCCCGCACCTTGGCATTGTGTTTAGATGGCTTAGATGTGGCGCGTGCTCAATTGATTGCCGATACGGCCTCTAAAATAACGACGCGCGGCTTAGCCGAAATTTCAGATTCGGCCATATGGGAACGGGTCGGGATGCGGTTTTATGAGCGATATCACGAATTACAGCGCTGGCTTGCCAAAACGCAAGCGGCTGAAGCCGAAACTTTAGCCGCGAATGGGCCGAACGCGACATTTTCACTCGATTTATTTTGGCAACGTCTATTTACCGAGGTGCTATCACGGGCGGGGTTTGGGTTAAATAATGACCCGGCGGGCGCGATTGCGTGCGACAAATTGATTCGCTCGGCGCGCCATTTTCGTGAAGTGGTTGATGCCAATATTGACGCGACAATCGTTGCAGCAGAGGCCAATGATGCCGCCCAAGCGCGGGCGCAAATGGCCCCCAATTACCTTGATTTGTTGTCTGAAGGCATTATGGCGGCGCAATATACACCGGAGCGTGTGCTACCGCCTTCGGCAGCTGGGGGGCGAAATTTGGAGACTGGCGAAAATGCCGTTTTGCTCGCCCCAGTTTATGCTTATCTCACAAGCAATTTAACATCGCGTTATCAATTTTGGTTAGATGTCAACTCGTTGGGCTGGTATGAGCGAATTCATCAGCCGCTTACGCACCCCTATGTGTTGTCGCGTCAGTGGCAAGTGGGGCGGGTATGGACAGAAGATGATGAGCATCGGGCGCGGCGCGATATGATGTGCCGTGTGTTACGAGGCCTTACGTATCGTTGCAGTGGGCAAATTTTTGTCGCCTCTAGCCAATTGGGTATTAGTGGGCAAGAAGATTCTGGGCCATTGGTGCGGGCCATTCAACGGGTGATGAGTTAGGAATTTGCGTTAATGTCGCGCACCGCCCGAACAAAATGCCACACCTTTTGATGATTTTTGCGCCCGGGCGCAGCCTCAACCCCGCTGGCGACATCTACGCCCCAAGGTTGCACCGCGCGAATGGCATCGGCCACATTGTCAGGCGTTAACCCACCCGCCAATAACAGCTGGCAACGCTGCGCCACTTGGCTCGCAATCGACTCATCCGCCCGCAAGCCACTGCCCCCATAGAGATTGGGGTGATTGGCATCTAACAGCAAGGCTGGTGCACCCGTTGAAATATAAGCATCTACCTCAGCGCTGCTGGCTTTTAGGGCCTTATAGGCCCGCCCGCTCAATGCGGCATTGGCTGCACGCAAAAAAGCCGGTGATTCATCGCCGTGTAACTGCGCCAAATCTAAGCCTACTTCGGTCATGATGTGTAACACATTTTCGAGCGATTCATTTACAAACACCCCCACCATTTGCGGGGGCGCTTGCGTGGGTGGCATTTGCTGGCGAATGGCGCTGACGATGGCTTTGGCCGCAGCTACTTCGATACGCCGCGGGCTTTTGGGGTAAAAAATAAACCCCAATAAATCTGCACCTGCTTCGGTGGCACAATGTGCATCTTCAAAATTGGTAGTGCCGCATATTTTTACTTTTGTCGTCATGATGGATTGTCACCCCGCAGGGGTAAACCAACGCAAACCTCGGAGGTCTTAGCACAGATTAATGTTGTAGCTGTGACTTGCAATAAGACCTCCGAGGGATTAGATAATTGTCACTGCTAGCCCATTATCGCCGCATTGTGTAATTATTTTGTATAATCAAGTCTGATTCATCGCCGCACCATCGCCTATATGCCAAACGCGCAATATCAACCACCTGCTGATCATTGTTATATTAACCGCGAACTTTCGTGGTTAGAGTTTAATCGCCGCGTGCTTGAAGAAGCCAAAACCGAAAGCCACCCCTTGCTTGAGCGCGTAAAATTTTTGTCGATTTTTGTGACCAACCTCGACGAATTTTTTATGATTCGTGTGTCGGGTTTGCGCAAACAAATTGAAAGCGGTGTGTCTGGTGAAGCATTTGATGGGTTGACACCTGAAGCTACCTTGCATCAAATCACCAAGGTATTGCAAGAACAAATCAAGGAACATTCTGAAACATGGCGCAATTTGATCCCACTGCTACATAAAAACGGTATTTCGATTCTGAATTATGCCGATTTAAATGCAAATCAACGCCAAATTGCCACTCATTATTTTAAACGCGAGGTTTTTCCAGTTCTCACACCCTTGGCGGTCGATCCGGGTCATCCATTCCCGCGCATCAGCAACCTTAGCCTAAACCTAGCGGTTGTGTTTAACGACGAAGCCAGCAGTTATTCTGGGCATCGTCAAGAGCGTTTTGCGCGTATCAAAGTGCCGCCGCTCTTGCCACGTCTTATTCGGGTCGATTCACTACGAACCCAGCAAATTGACTATATTGGGCAAGGCGACCCAGATGCCGAAAATATGTGTTTTGTGTGGATCGAACAAGTGATTGCCGCGAATATTCACGCCCTTTTTCCGGGCGTGCAAATTATCAGCACCCACACATTTCGCGTTACTCGTGATACTGATGTCGAAATTCAATGGGATGAAGCCAGCGATTTGCTCTCGACAGTGCAATCGCAGGTGCGTGATCGGCGTTTTGGCTCGGTAGTGCGGCTCGAAATTGATCATGGTATGCCCGAAACGATCAGACGCACATTGACTGACCAATTAGACCTAGAGGCACTTGACGTCTACCCCATTCAAGGCACCCTCAACTTATCAAGTGTGATGGAATTGCTCAAGTTGAATATGCCGCGTTTGAAAGATACGCCAATTTTGCCAAAATTGCCCAGCCGTTTAAATCGCGGTGAGCGTAGCATTTTCGATATCATCCGCGAAGGTGATCTGTTGTTACATCATCCCTATGATTCGTTTTCACCAGTCGAAGATTTTATTCAATCGGCGGCCACTGACCCGCATGTGCTTGCCATTAAACTCACGATGTATCGGGCTGGCAGCAGCCGCGGCGATCAACGTTTGCCAATTGTGCAATCGCTTATTGATGCGGTAGACAATGGCAAACAAGTGGCGGTGATGGTCGAGTTAAAAGCCCGTTTTGACGAAGAAAACAATATTGGCTGGGCGCGGGCGCTCGAAGAAGCAGGAGTGCATGTGGTGTATGGCCTGCCTCAAATTAAGGTTCATGCCAAAGTGGCGATGGCGGTGCGCAAAGAAGCCGATGGGATGCGGCGTTATGTACATTTAAGCACCGGTAACTATAATGCCAGCACCGCTAAAATTTATACCGACCTTGGCTTGTTTACCTGTGATGACAATATTGGCGAAGATGCCACCCATTTGTTTAATTATTTGACCGGTTACTCGCGCCACCGTGATTTTAATCACTTATTTGTTGCGCCCATCAGTTTACGCCAAAGCATGTTGGGGTTGATTCAACAAGAAATTGTGCAACATCACAAAACCGGCAATGGACATATTATTTTTAAGCTCAACGCCTTGGTTGACCCTGAAGTGATTAACACCCTTTATACTGCTTCGCAGGAGGGGGTAAAGGTGGATTTGATTGTGCGGGGGATTTGTTGTTTGTGCCCAGGTGTGCTTGGTCTGAGCGAAAACATTCGCGTCATCAGCATCGTTGGGCGCTTTTTAGAGCATAGTCGCATCTATTATTTTCATAACAACGGCAACGAAAAAATTTACCTCAGCAGCGCCGATATGATGCAGCGTAATATTGATCGCCGTGTCGAGGTGGCTTTTCCGTTGCTCGACCCCACTGTTCGGGTCGAGGTGCGCGACCATGTTTTGCTGTTTGCGCTCAAAGACAACGTAAAGGCTCGCGAACTCAACGCCGATGGTTTTTATACCCGTGTGCAAGCCCAGCCAAATGTGCAAAACTTTGACAGCCAACGTGAGCAGATGCGTTTGCGGTGAAAGTAGGCGCAAAAATCCTCAGCTTAACCTAACGATTTTTGCATGGCTAGGCCATCGTAATAGACATTTTCGCCTGCAAATTTTTGATGGATAGGGTTCCACGGAAAATGGATGATAATTTGCCAAGTAAAGGTGCGCCCTGTTGGCTTCATACCAGCCCATTCGCCAAGATACGTGCCGGTAACATGTGCAACTTCTACCACCCCCTGTGGCCCGATCACAACGTCGGTGGCGTCAAAATGCACATCAGGGAACGCGCCCAAGAAGGCAGTATAAAAAGTGCGAGCGCCATCGTGCCCTTCCCATCGTTGACCGGTTGGAAATACCTCATATACGCAGTCAGGTGCAAGCGTTGATATTAAGCCATCTAAATCACGTTTATCTTCGGCGCGTGAATGTTTGAGCCATAGCCGTTTGATTTTGGTGTAAAGCTGGGCGTGTTTTCCATGCCGAGCCAGTCTTGGATAGTAAGTTGCTGCATGGCAAAATTTTATCATTTTGGAAGCGTTGGGGTTTAGTGTCTTTTTAATAAAATGTGGGGAATAAAACAAATTTTCGTTTAAATCACGATATGGCCTTTGGGAACATGAGCAAAGCCCATGCTCCCAAAGGCCATATCGTGATTTTGATATTACACTTTTGGGTTTCTCTCGAATTATTGAGAAGATACCTTGTTAGTAAATTAGACGGGGTCAGTACTTTCGGGGCGAATGACCAAAACCGGAATCTTGGCATGGTTGACGATACGATCGGTAACGCTGCCGATGAAGAAGCGCGTAGCCCCAGTATAGCCATGTGTGGTAATAATAATCAGGTCAACATTGCTTTGTTCGACATATTCCAAAATGGCTTCAGCGGGGTTGCGATTCTTGAGAATGGCGAGATGGGTCTTGAAACCAGCTTCCATGAGTAACTCAGCTTTTTTTTGCAGGTTGTTATTCATTTCGGCGCGGGTGCTTTCTGCCACTTCCATCAAAATAGCCATATCCATTGCATATGGGTAATAGCGGGTTGAATAGTCTTCTTCGACGTAGACTAGCACAATTTCAGCATCGTTACTTTTTGCGATTTCACGAGCATAGGGCAATGCGAGTTCAGCTAGGGCCGAACCATCGAGCGGGACAAGAATTTTTTTGAACATAAATTACCTCATACGGATTAAGTGGTGCTTTGTTTTTACTTATTTACTTAATCAAGTTATAAACTGATCATAGTGTTTTTGATGGCGATATGCCTTATCCGATGTGTTGGTCTTTGACTAGTCGCATGGTTAGTAGATGGCTTTTTTATACTGACAGCGTTTGATATAAATCTTATTCTTTTTGAAACATAGAGCAGATTCTGAGTTGACAAAATGGTTTGCCGATGTCGCTATCTATGCTTTGGGGCATAGATAGCGACATCGGCCTTTCATCATTTAGGAATATGGGGTAATCCCACAACTAGCCAACTGGTTAGTGACACACTCGCTAATGGTATGAGGTAGATGGCTAAATATGCCTATATGCTCTGCCTCATATGACGTATCTTTTAGGAGAGACATGATAAATTATCAAGTATTAGAGTGGATGACGCCAAATCCAATCATCATTTCGCCAAAAACAACTTTGCCCGAAGCGCAAAAACTGATGAAGGAGCGCAAGATTCGCCGTTTGCCGGTGATTGATGATGGCAAATTGGTAGGTATCGTAACCCAAAATGATTTGTTTCATGCTGGCCCATCACAGGCAACTTCGTTAAGTATTCACGAGCTAAATTATTTGCTCGATAAATTGACGGTAGACAAATTTATGACCCGTAAAGTGCATACCGTTTTACCTTCATCGTCAATTCGAGATGCAGCGGGGTTGATGTTGCAATATCGCATCAGTGGGTTGCCGGTGTTAAGCGCTGGGCGGGTGGTCGGCATTATCACCGAGTCTGATATTTTTCGTTTGTTAATTCGCGAAATGGTAAATGAAAATACACCTCCTGCCATTCGGGGTGGTATCGTGTTTTCGTAAAATTTTACTTGTCTTTAACCTATTATGACACCCTGATAAAGCTTCAAGCTTTATCAGGGTTTTTGTTTGTATACTGAGCGCGGCCTTAAACTGAGGGTTTCGCCGATCTCACTATTCCCCTACCAAGCGAAGCTTGGTAGGGGAATAGTGAGATCGGCATTTCCGCAATTCTTACCCGTGCGGAGTATATATAGGGTTACTTTCTGCCCTACGCCTTCTACATTTTGCAATAAAAAAGTCCCCCGCTCACTAAGAGCGGGGGACTTACAGGAGGAAGACGCTACGATTAATTTACAATTTGGCGTTTGCAAAAGAACCGTCTTAAGCTGTTTAACTTGTAGATGTCTTTAACGTTGGTGTGTTTACCGTGTTGTCTGGCCCTTCGTGCCATGGCACACCTACCCAGCGTAGCAAGAAGTAATCTGCACCTAAGTAACCGGCTACTTTCCATGCCATGAGCAAGAGAATCGCTAATGCTAAGAGTAAGCCGTTTGAGCTAGCTGACCCTGCCATAATGAAGTTCCAGTTCATAAATGCACCGAAGAAGGCGGCAATACCAACAAACGCACCTGCAATCAGCGCTATGCCAATCAAGACCTCACCATAAGCGACAAGCGGACCAAACCATGTGTAAGTATTATTGCCGAGTAAGAAGTTAATAAAATCGCGATACCAATCAAATGTAATTGGGGGTTTGCCTGTTTCTGGAATCTTAACCGAGTTAAGCCAATATCCTTTGAGTGCCTCACCAGTAGATACCCACTTGGGATCTACTACCTTGTGCCAACCAGCATCAATCCACTGTAAGCCGAGCCATATTCGTAAAATCAACCAAATCCAGCTAGCGCGTTTGTCGCTAAACAAAAATCGTGCAAGGGGGGGATCGTGAATCATGTTACCATTGGAAGTAGGATATTTAATATTAGTCATTTGATTTACCTCTTAATAAAGTGAATGAAGCGACCTTTTTACTCGATCTTCTTCATTGTTTGATGGCTAAATATTAACTATTTGCGGTAAAAAAAGCGTCTGACGAATGGTCAGCTTATGGCTAGCCACTTGACTAGCTTTTTTATGATGAAGGGTGCATGACAAAAAATGTGCAGACTGTTAGACTTGGATCATCGTTACCATGAATTTGACGCGCTGCTGTTAATTTTGTGGTTGTGCGAAGTAATATGAACGACTTCAATATGAATACATCGCAATCGTTGCCAATGACGGAATCTCATCGGGTGCTACATGAATACTTTTATGATGTATTAACCCTGATTAATGAAGATTACCCGCAAGAAAAAGTATTGCAGAAGATCGCGGTGGGGGCTTGCCAATTTGAGCATATTAGCGGCGCGGCCATTTTTCAGCGTGAAACCAACGCCAGCCTGCGCCTCATTGCCTGTGCGGGGATTAAATCTTATGAAAATTTATATTTGCCATTAAATTGGTTGTGGCATGAGACGGCCTCATTGAGTGAGGTCAATTCGTTGACAGAGATGGGACGCGAATCGCAATTGGTTGCTGCATTGCAGGAGGTGTATTTAGCGCAATGGGCTGAATTGTCTAGCGAATTGAAAACCCCTGTCCTAGAGGCTTTTTGTAAGACGCCTCAAATGTTGCTTGTCACTCCTTTTTATATGAATCATCGTATCAATGGTTTTTTTGCAATGTGTTTTGACCCAGCACATCAATTTAATACCGAAGAGTATGCATTGGCACGTGCTTTTACCAAACAAGTTGAATTGGTGGTTAATAATGCGCGATTGCGCGAGCAAGCCATGCAAGACGCGGTTAAATTAGAACGCAATCGTTTGGGGCGTGATCTGCATGATTCGGTCACACAGGCGCTGTATACCGCCAATTTGATGGCTGATACGTTGCCAGCCGTGTGGGAGCATGACACAAATAAAGGTTTGCAGCAGTTATCGGATATTCAGCGAATGGTGAAATTGGCCTTGGCTGAAATGCGATCCTTGTTGGTTGAATTACGCCCGGTTGTATTGGTTGAAAGTAGTTTGAGCGATTTGTTGAATCAATTAGCCAATGTTGTATCTTATCGCTCAAAAATTCCGGTTGCAGTGATTGCCCATGAGCGCACCCGTTTGCCCAAAGAAGTGCAAGTGTCGTTTTATCGCATCGCCCAAGAGGCGTTGAATAATGTTACAAAATATAGCAATGCAAACGAGGCCAAGATCGAATTGAGTGTTCATGCTGCCGGTGGGCTATTACGCATTCGTGATGATGGGCGTGGGTTTGATCCTAGCAATATTACAGGCACACACATGGGCTTGCGGATTATGCGCGAGCGTGCCAATGAGGTTGAGGCTGATTTAAAGATTCAATCTCAAATTGGCGGTGGAACCACGATTCAAGTCATTTGGGATCGTCATGCTGGGCGTGACGATGATTGAGCCACTGCGGCTATGTTTTTGTCTCAATCAAATTGTTGTTAAGGGCTAACGCTACCGCTTCTACCCGATTGGTGACACCAAGTTTAGATAGGATTGAGCTGACATGAAATTTGACGGTTGAAACCCCCAAAAATAATTTTGCGGCAATTTCGGCATTATTTAACCCTTCACTCATATAGCTTAATACTTCACGTTCACGCTCGGTTAAATCATGCCCCATTTTAGGGGTTGGGTTAAGAATGCGTAATAAAGCATCGGCGGCTTCGGGGGCGAGTGATCGTTTGCCCTTGGCAGCGGCACGCACGGCTTTGGCTAAATCATCAGCTGAGACATCTTTGAGCAAATAACCGATAGCGCCGACATTAAGCGCATTTTTAATTTTGTCATCTTCGACAAAACTGGTCAGCATTAAAATTTTTGCATCAGGATGATTCGCACGAATCTTTTGGGTGGCGGTTACGCCATCCATCCGTGGCATCAACACATCCATTAACACGACATCTGGGTTATTATGCTCATACATCATGACGGCCATTTCACCATCACTAGCCTCGCCCACCATTTCAAAATCGTCGTTTACAGCTAACATCGTAATTAGCCCTTGGCGCAACATGGCATGGTCATCTACAATCATTACACGAATCATCTAGGCTCACTCCATTCAATAAAAATATCATTACCATTATTTTCATTGGTTTGCCCCATCTCGCTATCGTCACCGCTGTCACTTCCAATCGTTACAGTTGCGCCGATGCTATCCGCTTGTTTGCGTATCACTTGTATGGCACGCATCACTTCGTTTGGTGGGGTTTCACCAATGTTAGTAGGGGCTAATTCTAATGGCTTTCCATCTAAATGAATGAGTAATAGCGCTTTTTTCGGCAATGTTTGTAAATTTAGGCTAATATGCTTGCAACCGAGATGGCGTACTAAGTTGATGAGCGACTCTTGCAAAATACGATAGAGGGCGACATGCACTTCTGGGGACAATTTATTATGTTCTTGAATATCAAGTGTAATTGCGACATCAGAACGATTGGTTGCGGCATTGACCAAGTGTCGTATTAATTCTTTAAGGCTGGCATCAACAATGGCATCCGGGCGCAATTCCATCATCAACATCCGCATTTCAGATAATGCGTTGTTGGTCAGTTTGCGTATTTGGTTTAATTGCTCACGGCCTTGGTTGGGGTTTTTCTCCCATAATTGAGGCAAGATATTGGCAATAACCGTGGTTGTGAATAATGTTTGGGTGACTGTGTCGTGTAATTCACGTGATAAGCGATTTCGCTCATCTAAAATGGCCGATTTAATAAATGATTCGCGGGCTTGAGTCTCAAGCGCAACCCGCTCGCTGATATCTTGCAAAATGACCATAAAAATAGGTTCACCGTTTTGACTGATTTTGCTAATGCCAGCTTGAGCCGGAAATTCAGTACCATCACGCCTCACCCCCATGATCTCTTTGCGGTCACCCATTGCGCGTGAGGTTTCTGGGCTATCTGCAAACAACTGAATATGTTGATGATGATGATTCCGAAAACGCTGCGGTAAGAGCATGTCAATCGATTGCCCAATGAGTTCTTTTTCGGTATAACCGAACGTTTTTTCGGTGCTATGGTTAACATAAACCATGCACTGTGCTTGATTGATGGCAATGACAGCATCAATATTGATGTTCATTAGCTGGGACATCATTTCAGGGGTGAAATGTATTTGAGAAGGGGCCGACACAAACTATTCCTTTAATTTACCGTAAATAGGCCTAAAAAAAACTAGCCGACTGGCTAGTTTTTTTATCTTATCGATATAACAAGAAAGGGTAAAAATTGAGAAAATGCCGATTTCACTATCCCTTCACAAGCGTAGCTTGTGAAGGGATAGTGAAATCGGCGAAAAAGCCGTTATTTTTATCTCACATACGCCGTCGGGTTGCCGCCATCGACCGTAATGACACCGCCGGTGGTTTTGGCACTGCGTGGGCCGACCAGCCATGAAATGGCTTCGGCAATATCATCGGGGGTGACATTCACTTTGAGCGTGGTGCGTTTGCGGTAAAAATCTTCTAATTCGGTGGTCTGAATGCCATAATTTTTGGCACGTGCTTCTTTCCATTCACTGCTCCAAATATTCGAGCCTTGAATGACGCCATCGGGCAGCACACTATTCACCCGAATACCATGTTCGCCGCCTTCTTCGGCCAAACAACGCGCCAAATGTAGCTCGGCGGCTTTGGCTGCGCTATAGGCTGCCGCGCCTTTGCCGGCCCCGATGCTATTTTTGCTGCACACAAACAGTAACGCTCCGCCACGTTTACGGGCTGGGTGGCCGCCTTCATTTTGCTGCTTAAGCAATTTAAAGCCTTCACGTGCTACCAAAAAATAGCCAGTCGCCAAAATGTCGATATTCTTTTGCCAATCGGCCAGGGTGGTTTCTTCGATGGGTTTGCCACCAGCGATACCGGCATTGTTTACCACAATATCGACCCCGCCATAGGCCAGTGTCGCGGCGGTGAATGCGGCAATGACGGCGTTTTCGTCGGTCACGTTACAGCTTACGGCAATGGCCCGCTTAAAGCCAAAACGTTTGCACAGATCCGCCGCGACCTCATTCGCCCCTTGTAAATTGATATCGGCAATCACGACATGTGCGCCATCTTGGGCCAAGCGATAGGCAGTGGCGCGACCAATGCCGCTGGCCCCGCCGGTAATGAGCGCCACTTTACCTGCCAAATCGCGGTCGGGTGGGGCGAGCTTGAGTTTGTATAACTCGAGCGGCCAATATTCGATGCCATAAGCCTCGGCGGCGTTCAGGCTCTCGAAGGTGCCAACGGCCTCGCTGCCGCCGATGACGCTAATGGCGCGGTGATAAAGTTGACGGCTGACATCGGCATTGAGCGCGTCTTTGCCCGTGTTGACCATGCCGAGACCCGGAATGAGCACGACCCGCGGGGTAGGGTCGCGCAATTCGTCGCCCTCACTCTTGTTGCTGTTGAAGTAATCGACATAACGGGCGCGGTAGTCGGTGATGCCGGTTTTCAGCTTGGCCTTGAGCGCATCGCCGCCCTCAGCCGGTGACCAATCCACCAACAAAGCCTGACGTTTGACATGCACCAAATGGTCGGGGCAGGCTGCGCCGAGTTGGCTGAGGGTGGCGGCGTGTTCGCGCCCAACAAAATCGAGCACGGTGGGCGTATCATCAACGCTCAAAATGACGCTGCGCTCGGCTGAGGCTGCCCCGCGAATGATGGGCAACACGCTGGTAAGCAAGGCTTGGCGCTGGGCTTGTTCGATCGCGGCGGTTTTGAGACCGCCAAATACCAATTTGCCGCTGCGTTTGTCATTAATATAGGCCTCGGCTTCACTAATGATGTCGATGGATTTGGCATAACAGCTTTGGGCATCGTCGCCCCAGGTGACTAGCCCGTGTTTGCCCATTACCACACATTCGATTGAGGGCGTGTCGATTACGCATTGCGCGATCCATTTGCTCAGCGTAAAGCCCGGGCGAATGTAATCGACCCACGCCATGCGTTTGCCAAACACCTTGCGGGCCGTTGCCTCGCCCTCAGTGGTGCAGGCCAGCGAAATAATTGCATCGGGGTGGGTGTGATCTACATGTTTGAACGGCAAAAAGGCGTGCAGCAGTGTCTCGATGCTTTGGCGCGGGCGGCCCGGCTCGAAGGCGGTATGGTTGAGATAATTCACCATTTCTTCGTCGGTCATGGCCTCACGTTGCATCAATGGCAAAATATCGGCGAGGCGTAATGCCGCGAAGTCTTTTTCGCGCATGGTTGCCACGTCGCTGCCGCTGGCTTTGACATATAGCACCTCGGTGGGGCGACCAGCAAAGTCGGGCTTGTTGATTTTGACGCTGGTGTTGCCGCCGTAAATATTGATAACGCTGCGGTCGGCCCCCAGCAAATTGCTGCGGTAAACGAGGCCGTCGAGGTCGGGTAGGGCAAGGGCTTGGGTTGGGTTCCAGAGGTTGTTTGGCATCTTTAGAGGTTTGGGTTAGAGATTAAGGATTGAGGATTTAATTTTCCACTTTCCATGCTAAATTTTTTGTATTAGGACCAAAGCGCAGCAATAGGCATCGCTATCATACGCGAATCGAGTTGAAAAAATTCGCTGCCCGTGTGCAATACGATGCCACGATGGAATCGTTGGGCGGTGTCTTCGGCTAAGGCATCTAATCCAGAAAAATCATCGGCGCGGATATGGGCACTGGATTTTACTTCGATGCCCACGACCTGCCCAAGATTATTCTCGATCACAAGATCGACTTCTTTGTTTGTATGTGAACGATAATGAAATAAACGCGGGGTGGGCGATTGCCAAGAGAGCTGCTTTAACAATTCCATTGCTACAAAATTTTCTAGCAATGGGCCAAGCATATTGGGATCGTCGATCAAGCGTTGTTGCCCGATTCCCAGCAATGTACATGCCAGCCCGGTGTCGGTAATCATGGCTTTTGGGGTTTTTAGCAGCCGTTTGTTGAGACTGCCCGACCATGCTGGCAAAAGTTGAATAAAAAACACACCCTCCAGTAAGGCCAGATATCGCCTTACCGAGGTCTGCGAAATGCCGATACCGCGAGATAAATCGGCAATGTTGAGCAAGTTTCCGCAGCGGGCAGCCACGATTGAAAGCAAGTGTGGCATAAGAGATATGCCTTCAATATTGGCAAGATCGCGCACGTCGCGTTGCAGGGTGTTGGTGATATAGCTGTTAAACCATTCGGTGCGGCGGGTTTCATTGCGTTGCAGCGCCTCGGGATAGCCCCCACTGGTAATGCGTGTGATCAGGCTATTGCGTGATTCCGCCGATATGCCATCAAATGCGATTTGTTTGGCGAATAACCGCTCAATAAAGCTAGGGGTTTGGCCTGCAATTTCGCATTGGGCTAATGGCCACAGTGTAAGCAATTGATTTCGACCGGCCAGTGAATCCGACAAACGCGGTAACATGAGAATATTTGATGACCCAGTGAGTAAAAAGCGCCCAGGCGTGCGGTTGCGATCCACTAGTAATTTGATGATGGAAAACATTTCGGGAGCCAATTGGGCTTCATCTAACGCAATTGTACCTGGCACTGATTCCAAAAATGTAAGCGCGTCGCGTTTGAGGCGCAATAACACAGTTGGGTCGTCTAGCGTAAAGTAATGGGCATCGGGCAACTCGGCAATAAGGATTTGGGCGAGGGTGCTTTTGCCACTTTGCCGTGCGCCATGCACGACTAATACAGGGGTATCTTGCAATGCAGCTCGTATGTTCTTTAATAATTCGCGTTCATACATCTCTTAAATTATACAACCCACGCGCAAGTGGAGGATTATCCTCCACTTGCGCGTGGGTTGTGTTGGGATATAACTTTGACAATGCCACATTCGCAAATGGAACAAGTTTTCGCCGATTTCACGATATCTATCCATGCCTATAGCATGGGTAGATTTACACCCGACACACAATCACTTCATAATCACCATCAACCAAAGCCGCCTGGTCACTGAGCGCGGGGTGAAAAACGAGATCGGTAAACCCGCAGGCGGCTAACAGGCTGTGATAATCGGCGTGGGTATAGGCTTGCATACTGGCGGCGTAACGGGTGGCTTGGCTGCTGGCGGCATCGATGACGATATAACGGCGGGTCGCGGCGTTTTGGGTGTCATCCCAAAAATCTTCGCTTAGGCGCAAGTGGGGCTGTGATGAAAACAGGCCACTGACGGGCGCAACCCATGCGGGTGGGCGTTTGCCCATCGCTTGCACCGCCGCAAACGTATGCACTTCTAGCACCAATTGCCCGTTGGGGGCGAGTGACTGTTGGGCTTTTTGCAAAATGCGTTTGGCATCGTTGGGGCGAAATGTGTTTAACTCGCCATAGATCAGCATGATTAAGTCGTAACCTTGCCCAAAATCGGCGCGGCGCAGGTCTTGCTGTAAATAGCGGCAGCGTTGTTGTTGGGCGGTGGCGCTGGCTTGGGCATAGGCAATCGAGGCGGGTGAGAAATCAATCCCCAAACAAGTATGTCCGAATTGGGCCAAGCGGCTGTTATATAGCCCGGGGCCGCAGCCAAGGTCGAGAATGTGGCTAGGGCGGCTGGCAAGGATGGTGTGGTGTAGCCATGCCACATGTTGGTCGATGGTGCTAAAACGGCGGCTGGCGGCATCATGTTTTTGCGACAAATGTTCGTGCAACATGCGTGCGCTAAATTCTGGCTCATCCCAAGGGATTTTTTCGCCTTCGGCCCAGGGTGCGGGGTTGAGCGGGCGATTGACAATATCGATTAAGTTCATTTTTTGTGGCGGATGACGAGTGCGATGCCAAGCAAAATGGCAAGCGAGGCAAGGACGATGCGTAAGGTGAGCAATTCACCCAAAAACAGAATGCCGCCCAGTGCCGCAATGACGGGCACGCTGAGTTGAACGGTGGCGGCGCTGGTGGCTTTGAGCATGGGCAAGGCTTTATACCAAATGACGTAGCCGATGCCGGAGGTGATTGCGCCTGATAGGATGGCATAGCCGAGGCCAGCGGGGTCGAAGTTGGCGGTGTTGAGCGTAAACAGGCTGAGTGCCAGCGTGATGGGAACCGTGCGCAAAAAATTGCCGGCTGTGATGAGGGTGGGATCACGCTCTGATGGGTTGCTGGTGTTGCCAGTGCTTTTGCCGCGTAATGAATAAATGCCCCATGCCACGCCAGCGCCCAACATGAGCAATGAACTGAGTAGGGGCGGTGCGGCTAAGCCGGGTAACACCAGCCCAATTAACCCGACGAGTGCCAAAATAAACCCTAAAAGTTGCACGGGGCGAAACTGCTCACCTCGCCATAAGCCATAGCTGATCATGCTGGCCTGCACTGCGCCAAATAACAATAACGAGCCGGTGGCAGCCGATAAATTGATATAGGCCAGCGAAAAACCAGCGGCATAGGCAAATAAGGCCAGCGCCGAGCGCCAATTGCCACCGATTTTATTAGGGCGATGATTGATGCGTAGCACCAGCCATAGCATGAGTGCTGCAGAAACCAGCCGCACGCTGGTAAAGCTGATGGCATCGATGTTGGTTTGTTTGAGCGCCAGCCGACAGAGCAATGAGTTGCCAGCAAAGGCCAACATGGCAAGGCTAGTGAGCGTAACAGGCGATTTCATTCTGTTGGGATGGGATCTAAGCCGCGTAAGCGCGTGGGTGTAATACGAATTGCCACCCTGAAAAGCGCTGCATATTGATCTTCATTCATCCCCAAGCCAAGAATGCCAGTCTGGTATTTGGCGCTATACGCCGAGTTGTTTTTAGAGGTGGGTAAGGTTGGGTCGATTTGGGCTATCCCCAAAATGACTTGGATGTCTTCTCCAAGCTCGTTGGTGTTGAAATGGAGCGCGACATGAGGGTTGTGTGCAATATGGGTCAGTTTTTTGGCCTTGGCGGTGCTGTAAATGATAAAGCTTGCGCTATCCCACACAAACCATACTGGGCGTGGTTGGGGGATGCTGCTCGGCGATATGCTTGTTAACCAAATCACTTGCTCTGTTTGGATGCGTTGTCGCGTTCTTTGGCCTAAGTTATCAAGTCCGTTTTCAAAATCGATCATTATTTGTTTATGTTTTTGGCATTGCCTTTAAGATCATAATTGGGATGTGGCGGTTGTTGGCGCGTTCTTTGTAGCGTGGAAAGCCAATATACATTTTGCTTGCGGTTTGCCAAAATTTGTCATATTCTGCGCCGCTGGCCTCGCGGCTGAGGTATGAGTATGTGTTGCCGTTGATGATGCCAGTCGCATTTGGGTTGGCTTTGAGATTGAAATACCATGCTGGATAATGTTTTTGACCCCAATTTGAGGCGATGATGGCCAGATGATCAGGATCATTGGGATGGTTGGGATCGTAAATGCCCAATAATGGCACGGTGCGGGTGAGACCGCTTTTTGCGCCAGTGGTGGTTAGCATAATGACAGGCAGGCCTGACAATGTGCTTGTCAATGTGCTGCGACCCTTACTTAGCTTTAAAGCAAGGCGATCGCAATGATGCAAAACACGTGAAAATAGCCATGCCCCCGGGCGCGATGCACTGATATGGGGAATCAGTTTGAACAAGAATGTTAGGGGTTGTGTTGACATTATTTAAACTTAGAGAGATATTATATGTCTTTAACTAACAACTTTGTTGAAATTGCACTCTCAAGAAAGGGGCAAAAATTATTTAACGTTGGCAAGGGAATTTCCAATAGGGCAATGGCCCCAAGCCGCTGCTAACAAAGCACCCTTGCGAAGCGATGACGGCGCTAACGCAAATGCATAACAAACATAGGCCCACTAGCATAAATATACCGATGAATATAGAGCGGCGGTTTAAAGGGTTCATCTATTTATCTTTTGAGCAAAATAAATACAACCAAATAATCAGTGCGGTGGGTATGTTAGCTTGGACAACATGCCTGAAATAGCCCCCAACGTTGCTCGCCTTGTTGGGCACGGGCGATCTTGTCTTGCCACGAATGGCGTAGGCTGGCTAATGTGGCTGTATCGAAGCGATCACTTGGCATGGCAGCCAATTCGCGCTCTAAAATTTGTATAAATTGCGCCGTGCGGTCTTCGGCGATGACATTAACAAAACCGGCATCAAGCAACAATTGCTGATATGCTGTTACTGTGTATAGGTCGTAATTGCGTTGTTGAATATAGGCTGCAAAGGCTGGGCTTTTGTTGCCTGCGTTACAGGCATAATCGGTGAAAACAAAACGCCCGCCCGGCTTTAAGCACGTCTTGAGTATTTGCATCAGCCGAGCTTTGTCGTGAATATGCAAAAAAACATCACGGCTATACACGCAATCAAAAGGCGATTGTGGGGTGAAGGTCAAAATATCGGCATGAGCAAAGGTCACGCGGTCGGTTAAATGGGCTTCGCGGCAACGTTCATTTGCAAAGGCAATCATGTTGGTCGAGAGGTCGATGCCATGCACCCATGCCCCATCATACTGTGCCATATAAAAGGCACTGCCGCCCATGCCACAGCCGACATCCAGCACCGTCATGCCGGCTTTCAGGCCAAGCAAGGCAGTAAATTCTTGCGCGGTCGCTAATCCGCCCGGGCTGATGAAATTGCGCCCGTAAACGGCCTCATATTTTTCAATTTCGGCTTTGGAATATTGACCTGAGTCGAGAGGGTTACTCATTTTGGAGTTCGCGTAAATAACACAAGTTTGGGAGCTTCAACTTAATGTGAAATAATTGTGTTTCGTGTGATTTCACAGAAGGCTGGACTTGTGGATAAAAGATCGATAATTGTCGACAAATTTGAAGAAATGAGTGACTCTAATTCTAAATTGCTAATATTTCCAGTTGCGATCAACAATAGTCGGTTAGGCTTATAACTAAACCAATAACTATTGACGAAATCAGCATCTTTTGTAATGATTACTCGATTTTCGTGGTCGGCGAGTGAAATAATCGTTGTATCGCTGGTAAGGTTTTTTAATGGTAAGTCTAATGTGTGAATGGCATCATGCCCAGCCTCGTTTAATTGTCGCGATAGACGTTTTGGTAATTGTGCGTCAACTAAAAATTTCATGCTTGAACTAACTCTATGCGTTTAACATGCATCCAATGGGCCGCAAATGATAGTGCGGCATAAATATCATCACGTTCTAAATCTTCATAATCCGATAATATTTCATCGATAGACATGCCTCCACCTAACCACTCAAGCACATTTTCGACTGGATAACGCAACCCACGAATTACAGGTTTGCCGTGACAAATATCAGGTGAAATGGTGATGCGGTTATGCAATATAGGAGATGACACTGGATGTTTCATTAACATAAAGTATAGCTGACCCTATAGGTAATCTCTTTGATCTTACTTCACCCGCTTCAACTCCGCCCGCATGTCCGCAATCTCAATAATATCGCCGAAGGCCAACAGTGTGCGTTGTGAAATACGCACCCCATTTACCTTGGTACCCGATGATGAATTGAGATCTTCGATATATACCGCATCGCCCTCGATGATAAAGTTGGCATGTTGCCGCGAGACATATGGGCTATCGACCTTGATTTGGGCCGACGAGGTTCCGGTGCTGAGTTTGCGTCCAATCATCACCATATCTTCGCCGGGTTTGCCCATTTCATAGCGCAACCCTTGTGATGGGCCAGATAAGATCTCGAAAATAGCCTTGCCCGGGCGATAGACCATCGTCTTAGGGCCTTCTTCGCCGCCAGCGCTACCGTCTTTCCATACTTGGGTCGATGGGTTTGCGACATTGCTCATGCCAACGCCCGAACTGAGGTTGGTGCTACCACGTTCTCTGATCACAACTGTGCCCCCGCCGCCGCCATTGCTTGAACTTGCGCTAGAATCTGGAATAGTGTCCCCGCCCAAAAATGCCATGTCAGCATTGACCCCGCCCGCATTTTCAGGCGCTGGTGCTGGCTTGCGTTTGCGCAACAAAATAATGG
>CAMDWA010000077.1 GCA_945877855.1 Thermoflexus hugenholtzii JAD2
GCAAACCAAATAGCAAAAACGGCAATGCAGACCCAATTTCCATCAACCACGAGCCAAACAACGAGCCGCCGATCATGCTCAAGCTCCACACAGCATGCAATGCCCCAAAGGTGCTGGGTTGATGAGGCTTGGGGATGCCGTCAGCCACCCACACAAACATCAGCGCAGACAGCGCCCACGCCGCCGCGATCCCCATCACCCCAAAGCCAAACAAACCAGCCACCGACTGCGTGTTAAATGCCAAGCCCAAACCCACCACGACCAGCGCGGCATAAGCCAGCAAGGTTGGCCCCCGCGCCCCCCAACGGTCGGCGGCACGGCCCGCCAATAATTGAGTGATCGAAGCCACGACCAAGGTGCTCGTGCCATACGCCGCCACCGTGACTTTGCTGCCCGAAAGGTCATTGAGCATGAGCGGAACCAGCACGCTTAACATGCCATAAAACAAGGTGGGTAAACAGCGCATCCCCATTAACAGGCGCTTGGTGCGGTGTGGGGCCGGTGATGCCACCGCGGCGTTTTGGGGCTGGTCGGGTGCGGTGGCGCTTTTCCGGGTGAGATTGGGCATCAGCCAAGCCACAATCGCCAGCGCGATGACGGTGACACCCATGACAGCCCACCCCAGCGCCGCGTAGCCGCGCCCTTCGATGATGACCCCGGCAATTGGGTTGCCAAGCGCGCCGCCGATGGTCATGCTGAGCACATAAAACGCCGAGAGCGTGCCCAAGGCCCCGCGCCCGCCAAGCTGGGTTAAATAGCTTGCGCCCCCCACATTTAACATTGCCCCACCCGCGCCGCTAACCAGCCACAACAACACCAATAGCCACAAAATATGGGTTTGAAAGACAAAGCTGCTCAGCCCAGCCAACATCAGCCCAAGTGCCAACACCCATTTGCTGCCCAATCGCGCCGTGATTGCGCCGCCCAACAAGGCCAGCACCGTACTTGAAAGCTGCGCCCCAGCCACCACGCTCGAAATGAGAATGGGCGTGAGGCCCATTTGCTCTTGCAGATAAATGAGAAAAAAAGTGAATTGTGGCACATCGCGCATACTGCTCAGCGTTTGCACCAAAATAAGCGAGATGGCGGGGTGACGCAATTGCAATTTCATCATCTTATTGATGTGTTAGCTGCGGCTGACCCTAAGCGCCGCCATCAAACACATCAGTTATCTCTCACGAAGAACACAAAGCCCACAAAGCTTTTTTTAATACGGTCTTTGTGAGCTTTGTGTTCTTCGTGAGAGGCCTTTGTATTGTAAAAAACAATTTTTTACGGCAACACCGTCACCACCAAACGCTGATTGCTGATGCTGGCCTGTTGCACCCGGCGATTGCCCAAAATACCCTCAAAAGCCTGATTCACGCCCAATTCAACATTGGTCTTATAGGCCTCGGTAATGTCTACGCCGTTGAATTGAATGCGCGTGACCTCAGCCTCTAGCTTCTCGTTGCGCACCACCGGCTGCAACATCACTTTTAGCGGGCCAGCAACATTGCCAATAATCGGCATTTTGACCTGCGCCGTGCCCAGCAATTCAATCGTTTGGTTATCGTGAAAGATAACGCGCACGTCTTTTAGCGGCATCTTGGCAGCCTCAATACGTTCAGCAATCATGCCACTGGCTTGGGCTTCGCTGACGCTGAGAGTTTGCGGGGCGCGTGAGTTGGCAGATGAGGCGCTGGTTGGTGCAGTTGTGGCGGCTGGGCGCGGTATGGCGGTGGCATTGGGGCGTTGCGTCGGCGATGCTGCAACAACTGTCGCTGTTGGCGCGGGCACATTTACGACCGCATTGGTCGGCACAGGCGGGCGTGTGGGGTTGATGGCGCTGAGCGTTGGCACAGCAGTTGCAATAATTGGCGCAACAGCCGTGCCACGCATAAACCATTGCGCCGCAACCACAAACGCAACCACACACAACAACGCCACCACCGCAATTGCAGCAATGCTAATCCCAATCAATCGTTTTGACATTATTTAATTATCCACATTCATCAACGCCCCTAAATCGGGCGGCTCAGGGGTCAAAGTGCGGCATTTTAGGCTAGCGGCCCGCATGGCAAACCCAGCCATCTCGAGCAAAGACCAACCGCGATGATAGCCATACATCATGCCTGCCGAAAAAATCGCCCCCGCCCCCAATGTGCCAACAATCTCAACCTTTGGGGCCTGCAAACTGACGGTTTCTGTCGCCGATTGCGCCACACAGCCATCTTTGCCACGGGTCACCACCGCCATCGTTGCGCCCAAATCACACAAACGCTGCGCCAATGCCAATGCCATCGCCGCGTCATTACGGCTTACATCGTCATCATTAATCCACGTTTGCACCACAGTGGCACGTTTGATCCAATGGGCATAACGCTCAGATTGCTGCGCCTCACACTCAACATTGAGGTAAATGGGCACACCCTGCGCCAAAGCGGTCTCAAACGCCCGCTCAACAATCTCATCCCCCGCATACCAATCAAGATACAACATGCTGGCCTGTTGAATGGGGCGAAGATCAGCATTGGCAATACTGCCAAATAACGACCACGCTTGCTCGACAAACCAAGTGCGTTTGCCCTGTTGGTCGCACACATCAATCTCGAGCGGGGTGATGACATCGGGCAATAGCGTTAAATCGCCTTTCACCCCAGCGGTCTGCAATTGTTGTTTGGCGTTGCGCCCAAGTGCATCATCGCCCAAGGCATTGGTGAGCAAATGCGCCCCCATCCCCCATTTTGCCAACGCCATAGCCACAATCACGGCATCTGAGCCTAAATAAGATTGCTTGCTTTGCACAAATGTGCCGCCATTCGCGGGCGGGTATTGCGCCACAGCAAGCGCAAGCCCGGGGTTAATAAACCCCAAACAGGCAATATTTGACGAGAAAACACCCGTAGGGTTTACGGGTGTTGTTATGTTAGGTTGATGGGTCACGCCCATCTAGTATAAGCCATTATCACGTCACGGCCTTGGGCAGTTGCGCCCGACACATCTGACAAGACAAATCGCCCTCAGGAGTCTCATCGATCTCGGCCCGCCCTCGGCATTGCTGGCAATTTTCATATTGATCCCAGTCAATCTCTTTTACAGCCACAAAGACCGCACTGTTATCTTCGCGAAGCACTAACGATTGTTGAGGCTGAGCAAGCTCAACCGACTGAGTAATCTCAGACACACGTGTTTCGTTTACCATTTAGTCGTATCTAAATTAAGCAACTATTTTGATCTTTCAATTCACATCCGAAGCTCATTGCTCGTGAATTGAAACTATATTTGTATCATACTCACCATGATTAGAGTCTCAGGTTATTTTCTAAGATATCTATCATATTTTGTTGCTTTTTATCGATTTACTTATGCGAATAATAGATACGATTAAGATTTTTACCGAAATGACCCTCCATCCTTATCGGGGATGGAAAGTCATTTTGGCAAAACCCTAAATTAACTCAATCGCCATTGCCACCGCCTCACCGCCACCCAAGCATAATGAGGCAATGCCCCGCCGCAGGCCACGCGCCCGCAACGCATAAATGAGGGTGGTAAGCACCCGCGCCCCGCTACACCCCACTGGGTGGCCCAACGCAATCGCGCCGCCATTCACATTTACTTTGTCCCAGTCCCAACCTTGGGCGGTTAATGCATACCCATCGGCCAATACCTGCGCCGCAAAAGCCTCATTTAACTCGATTAAATCTACATCCTTCAGCGTCCAACCAACAGTTTGCAACAGTTTGGGGATGGCAATCGCCGGAGCGATAAAAATACGCTTGGGCGCAACCGCAGCTTGGGCATAGCCCACCACCCGCGCCAAAGGCTTGGCCCCAATCGCCGCCGCCTTGCCCGCCGAGGCCAACACCAACGCCGATGCACCATCGCTCAGCCCGGGCGCATTACCGGCGGTCACGCGACCATCAGGCTTAAAGGCAGGTTTTAGTTTTGTCAAGGCCTCAAGCGAGGTCTCGCGGCGAGGTGATTCGTCAGTCGTCACCCATGTTTTGTTTTTGCCCGTCACCACCTCAACCGGCACAATTTCATCCACAAAACGCCCAGCATCCATCGCAGCCAATGCTTTTTGGTGGCTCGCCAAAGCAAAATGATCCATCGCCTGACGGGTCACGTCACCCTCTTCGGCAATATATTCGGCATCCATACCCATCGCCCAGTCATAAAATGGGTCGCGCAATCCATCATAATACGCCGAGTCAATCAATTCTTGGTTGCCATATTTGCTGGGTTGGCGCATCCGCACCAAATGCGGGGTGGCGCTCATGTTTTCCATACCACCGGCCAAATACAAATTGCCATCACCCGCCTTAATGGCTTGCGCCGCCAACATGGCGGCCTTTAGGCCAGAACCACAGGCTTTATTGAGCGAGGTAGCACACACTGTATCAGGCAGACCTGCAAAAATGCCCACTTGACGGGCCGGGCTTTGCCCACTACCCGCGCCAATCACTTGCCCAAACAACACTTCATCGATTTCAACAGGGTCAATGCCAGCCCGCTCGACAGCGGCCTTGGCTGCCACTGCACCCAATTTGGGGGCAGCAATTGACGACAACGCACCCATAAATTTACCGATGGGGGTGCGGGCAGCAGACAGGATAACAGGGATATTTGCGTTCATGATTAATATTTAACGTTTACGTTAGCGTTAAGTTTTCAGAACTGCATTTTAATTTAGAAAAAATGTAAAATTGAAAATTGGGGCTTGCGTTCCCCATTTTACATTTCCAATTCTAAATTTATCAGGCGCGAATGAGGGTAATTTGCCGACCAGCGGGGCTGGTGACGACCTCGGCGCTGGTGCGGTCTTCAATATCGGGCAGACCAGCGCGTTGGTCAAAAATCACCAACCAGCCGGTATCGAGACCCAAGCCAGTCAGGTATTTGTCGAGCTGTGCCAGCCCTTGCGGGGTTGGGTCTTTGCGACCTTCGCGCCACACTTTTAACTCCATCGCCAGCCGTTGTGTCGCAGGCGCTTGGCCATAGGTTACTAAAATATCCATACGCCGTGTGCCAATGGCATATTCGCGCAAGATTGTGCCGCCGCCGTTGACCAACCGTTGCAAAAATGCCAACAAAACAATATGCGGCGCAATCTCAGTGTAATGCACCGAACGCAATAGCGGTTGCCCATGTTCGCGCCAAAACGCCAAAAACGCATCTAACAGTTTGTTTGCATCAAGTTTGCCATCGGGTGTGCGCCAAACAGGGGCGTATTCGAGTGCGATTGAATCTTGGGCGTTGGATGACAGCACGCGCGGAATAATTTCTTTGTAGATCGGATTGGCAATGGCGATCCCGCCATTGCGAAATGTGCGGATGAGGCCGAGGTCAATGACATATTGCTTATCGTCATCGGGCACGTCGAGAATGTCTTCTCCCGCCAAAATCGGCTCGACAACGCGCCGCACACGCGGTTCGCGTAGTTTATCGGTCAGTTGGTCAAGATGGGTGTCACGGCGAAGAATAAGGCGTTCTTTGGCCTCGTCAATCATCGGCGCGGTAATCGTGATGCTACGATCGCGGTTCTCGCGTATTTCGCGGGTGACTTCGTTGGCGATGGCATTGACCAGCCAAGGCTGCCCCTGCGAATAATGCCAAATTTGGTGCATGGCTTCGGGGGTGAAGGGTTGACCTGTGGCATTGGTATGCTGTTGTAGCAGCATATTGACATCGTTTTCAGTGAAATCACCTAACCTGAGCGACTTGGTTTTGATATTGAAGGCACTGCCACCGGTGATGACGCTCTTTTCGCTAGACGAATGAATACGGTAGTCGCGAACATCGCGCACGCCGCACAAGATGACTGTTTGGGGGAAATAACGTGGGCGATCAGTGTAACCGGCCCGTAGTTGCCGCAATACCGAAATCAGCGTATCACCGACGAGAGAGTCAATTTCGTCTAAAAATAGAACGCTGGGTTTGTCACTTTGGGCGCACCATTTTTTTATAAAAACCGTCAATACATCAGCGCTAGGAATCGTGTTGAGCAGTTCTTGTGCGAGGGCTTCGGCTTGGGTGTCGCCTAACCAGCGTTGGGCATCTGAAGCTAAGGCTCGGGTAATAACATGTAATGCGCTGTCCATATTTTCGCGATAGCCTTGGGCGCGTTCGACATTGGTATACAGCGCTCGAAATTCCCCTTCGGCATTGAGTTGGTGCATAAGGGCGAGTAGCGCCGTCGTTTTGCCAGTTTGTCGTGGGGCATGCAGCACAAAATAACGCCGATCACGAATGAAGTTCATGATATCGGGCATGTCGAAGCGGGCCGTTGGTGGCAGCATGTAGTTTAGGTCGGCTTCGCATGGGCCGGCAGTGTTAAATGATTTCTCGCGGGGGAGTGTGGACATGAGGTTATTTTAGTGGGAAATTTAGAATTGAAAATGTAGAATTAAAAATTAGGGGGATGCCCCTAATTTTTAATTTTTCATTTTCAATTCTAAATTGCCACCTACAGCCCCCAAAATAATTTCATGCCCAGCAACACCATCGCAAACGACACTAACATGAGCGCCCAACCGAGACGGGCAAAATCGCCAAAGCGATAATTGCCGGGCGCGACAACGAGGGCATTGACTGGATGCGCGACCGGTGTAAGAAACGCCGCCGAGCAACCAATGGCGGTAGCAACGGCGATGGCGTGGGGATCGGTGTTGAGGTGAATGGCGGCGCTGATGGCAATGGGGCCGGTGACTAATACCGACACCTGCCCACCCATCACTTGGGTCAGCACTGCCGAAAATAAAAAACCACCCGCCGCCAACCCCAATGCCCCAAATGGCTCAACAAGTTCCAACATCCAGCGCCCAAGCACATCGGCCAAACCAGTATTGAGCATGGCAACACTGGCCGCATACATGCCACCCACCACAAAAATCGCCGACCATTCCATCTCGCGGTAGGCTTCTTGAAGGGGAACTAGCCCCATCAACACCACCAGCGCCGACGCTATTAACATGGCGAGATAAGTGGGTAGCCCCATTACCGAAGCGACGATGGCGCACACAATAAGGCCACTGGCCCACAACGCCGAGCGCCGCAAGATGGGTTGGTCGCTCAAGTCAGATTCTAGGATAATAAAATCAGGGTTGCGTTGCATGGCCTTAATGCCCAGCACTGGCCCCGCCAATAGCAGCGAATCGCCAAATTGCAATTTGATATCGGCCACATCGGTGCGATAGCGGGTATCGCCACGCCACAGGGCAACCGCCGTAAAACCGCTGCGCTCGCGCAAGCCAATATCTTTGAGCGTCTGCCCCAACGCTTGCGAGCGCGGCGCTAAAATGGCCTCGACAAAGGTGATGCCTTTGGGGCTGAGTTTTTGGGCAGCGGGCTGCACCTGCAAGCCAAAATCGGGCTGCGCCAACTGCTGGGCACGCGCCTCGTTGCCTACCACCATAATCACATCACCCTCATGCAACAACTCAGCAGCCACCGGCAAACGCGGCGTGTCATCATGATCGCGCATAATCGCCACTACCGACAGCCCCAACCGCCGCCCGATGTGTGATTCGGCCAAAGTTCTACCTTTCATCGGCGATGTCGCAATTACCCGCGCCATCCACAGCCGCTCGCTCAATTGATATGCCGACTCTAATTCGCTACCCGTCGCTTGCGCCCCAGCCATTTGGTTTGGGTGCGGGTCACGATTGGGCAATAGTCGGCGCCCCAATAGGCTAATAAATAAGATACCCGCTACCGCCACTAACCCACCCGTCGGCGTAAAATCAAAAATATTGAGCGGAAGTTGTGGCGGTTGGGCTTGGGTCAGCAGGTCGCTGATAATAATATTGGCGGTGGTGAAATAGGTAGCGACACCCCCCAACAAGCTGCCAAATGCCACTGGCATCAACAATTGGCTGGCGCGAATGTGGCTGCGGCGTGAGACATCCATCGCGCTGGGCAAGAGCATGGCCCCGGCAGCCAAATTATTCATAAATAATGAAAGTAACGCCGTGGCAGTGGTGAAAAGAAAAACCAGCCGTGCCTCAGAGTTGCCGCCCAACGAAAGCAGCTGTTGTGCCAGCCAGCGCGTCACGCCGGTTTTATCGAGCGCCCGCAACACAATAAACAAACTAATTAATGTCAGCACCACCGGCTGACCAAAACCAGCAATCGCCTTAACCGCATCGGCAGGGGTATTGGCGCGGCCCAGCACCGCCCACCCGGCCCATTGTGCCAGCGCCAACAAAATAACAATGATCAGCGCCGCCAGATCAGAACGCAAACGATTAAACGCCACAAACCCCAACGGCACAACCAAGGCAACGATGACAATGATTTGGGGCATAGGATAATAAATGGACGAAAACCGACTAAAGCGCTTGAAGCGCTTTAGTCGGTAGCTTCATTTAAGAATAAATAGGGCGTGGCACAAAGGTAAGCACAAAAATGAGCAAGCCAATGAAGGCCAGCAGCCAATGCACCCATGTTAAGCGCGTGGCCTGATTCAGCACCGGCGGGTGGGCACGCCCAAATGCCATCAACATAAACACCCAAATAAGCCAGCCCTGCGAGGCCGTGATGGATAACACCGCCAACAAACCGATCATGGCATACGATATGTAATTGGCGCGTTCACCAAACAAGGCATACGCCACATGACCACCATCGAGTTGCCCCGCCGGGATGAGGTTGATGCCGGTGATGAGTAAGCCAATCCACGCGCCCATGGCGATTGGGTGCAAAAATACATCTCGGCCCAAGGCTGGGTCGATCACACCATGAATCATTTGGCCGATGGTTTGGGTGAGGTATGAATCGCCCAAAAACATCACACCAGTGGTTGGGATGGCTTTGACCTCAGATAACAACATGCCTAAGATGAAAAGCGGAACCGCAAAAACAAAGCCAGCGATTGGGCCAGCAATGCCAACTTCGAGCAAGGTGCGACGGTCTTCAAACGGCTCGCGCTGCACGATAACAGCCCCCATTGTGCCACTGAGGGCCAAGGGCATGGGGATGAAATAGGGCAACGAGGCAGGTGCGCCACGCCAGCGGCTGACCAAGTAATGCCCCATTTCGTGCGCCACCAAAATGGTGAGCAATGACCCTGCAAACATTAGCCCATTGCCGAGCAAGAATATCGGATTGCCGGCCTCATCGACATCACCTGAACCCGACAAGGTGACAGACACGACAGTAGCAAGAAATAACAAAATGTTGATCTTGGCATTCGAGGTAGCGCGAGGAACAACGCCGGGCACAGCCACAATCTCGTGCTCGTTTGGGTTGGTGTCTGAAACGCGCAAAGTGGGGGTAAATTGAATCGTCGCTAGCGCCGCCCGCAATGGGCGATAGGCTTGTTCGGGTGGCACCGCCAATCGTCCGCGCAAGGTGACGCGACCATCTTCCCCCCACAAATAGCCGGTCACAAACATCCAAGGGGCCACAGCGCTGCGTAATTTTGCGGTTATTTCGAGTCGGTCATCCATATAAAAGTCTAGTTAGAAGTATAGCTGGGTTATGCAATCAAATGAGATAACATTAAGTAGTAAAACAAATTTTCTCTAAACATTTACAACTATCATGATTATCGCCCTAGCAACCCCACGCGTGGCGGCTAGCCTTGATGAAGGCTTAGCCAAAGTAAAGCATTTTTTGGCTGAAGCCGCAGCCCAAGATGCTGCAATTGTGTGCTTCCCCGAAGCCTATCTGCCCGGGTTACGCGGGCAAGATTTTGCAGTTTTGCCCTTTGGCCCAACCGAGCAAGACCGTGTGCTAAAGGCGGTCTCGCAATGGTCGCGCCATTACAAGATCGCCACAATTATGGGGATGGAAAACGTCATCGCAACCGGACGACAAGTAGCCGCCTTTGTCTTCGATGCCCAAGGTCAAATGCTGGGGTGCCAGACCAAAAACCAACTCGACCCGAGCGAAGACCCATTTTATATGCCCGGCCATACCCGCCAAATGTTCGAGGTTAGCGGCGTTAAATTGGGTGTAGCGATTTGCCACGAAGGGTGGCGTTACCCCGAAACGGTGCGCTGGGCTGCTGTGCGTGGTGCCCAAATCGTCTTTCACCCACAACATACCGGCTACGAGCAAAGCGGGGTGAAATTAACCCAATGGGGTGCGGCTGACGCGCCTTATTACGAAAAAGCCATGATGATGCGCAGCCGCGAAAATACCATTTATTTTGCCAGTGTCAATTACGCCCTGCGTTTTCAAGAATCTGCCACCAGCCTGATCGACCCCAGCGGCCACTGCCAAGCCTATTTGCCGTATGGCGAAGAAGGCTTATTGGTGCAACCCATCGACCTTGAAAAAGCGACAGGCTTGCTTGCCAAACGCTATGCCCCAGAACGTTACCGCGAATAAGTGACGTTAGTATGATCTAGCCAACATCGCCAGCCAAAAACTCAAGAATGGTTTGATTGATCGCAATCGGGGCTTCCATTGGGGTCATATGCCCCACCCCACGAATGACAACAAGGCTCGCCGATGGAATACGCACTTGCATCAGCATCGACTCAGCAACAGGGGTCATTTCGTCATGCTCGCCCACCACAATACATACCGGCACGCTGATACTGGGCAATAACAAAACCGCATCGGCCCGCACAATCATGGCACGCATGCCTTGAATAATGCTGGCTGGCGTGGTCGATAAAATCATGGCCCGCACAGCTTGTGCAATTGCAGGCTGCACCGTAGCCATATAAAGCAAATGGGGCAATAACACATCGGCAGCCACTCTGGCCCCATTCCGGCTGACACTGTCAATAATTTTATAGCGATTTGCCAGCATCGTCGACGAATCGCGAGTTGCTTTGGTGTCGATCAGCAGCCATTTGTCGAAACGTTGTGGTTGTTTGCGCCACATGGCAAAGCTAACATAACCGCCCATTGAAAAACCACAAATACAAGCTTTATCAATGCCTAAATAGTCCATCAACGCAAAAACATCATCTGCCATCTGGTCAATGGCATTTTCGTCTGCGTCGTTATAGCTTTGCCCAAACCCGCGAAGGTCGGGGGCTATACAGCGATAGCGGTTAGAAAGCGCTTGCAACTGCGCATTCCACATGGTGTGATTGAGTGGGAAGCCGTGAAGAAGAATAATGGGAGAGGCACTACGTGGGCCAAGATCAACGAAGAACAATTCACAATCGTTAACAGAAACGACCAAACACGCCCTCCTTGTGTTTTATAAAATGCAACATTACAAGTCTCGTCACCCATTGGCAACGATTACATCCGAAAACAATCGAAATAGCTTGCAACATCAACTTCTATTGTATATGATGCAACACCACGTTATACTTTGTTTGTGCTATGAATTACCGTCTTTTGCGCTTCGATTCTGTTGCATCCACCATGCTGACAGCGCATAACTTTGCAATGCAAGGTGAACCAGAAGGCCTTGTCGTTATTGCAGATGAGCAAACAGCCGGGCGCGGACGCGCAGGGCACACTTGGTTTTCGCCACCTGCGCAATCGCTTTATCTCTCTATTTTATTGCGGCCTCGGCTCGACCCAGCGCAACTTAATTGGCTGACCATGATCGGGGCACTCGCCATCATCGACACCCTACAAACGATGACGGCAACCGCACCTGCCCCACCCCGCCCAACCATTAAATGGTTTAACGATGTGCATCTAAACGGGCGCAAAATTAGTGGGGTGTTGGTCGAAAGCGCATTTATGGGCGATACCATCGACCATAGCATTATGGGGATTGGGCTAAATGTCAACACCCAATTTGCATCTGCCCCACCCGATGTGCAGGCCCGCGCCACCAGCTTGGCAAATGAATTTCAGCGTGAATTTGATCGTGAAGCCATTCTCAATCAGCTCTTGGCCCATTTTGCCCAGCGTTATGCGCAACTTGGTTTGCCAAATGCCAATCCCATTCACGAATATGCTCACTGGCTCGAAACGATTGGCAAGCCCGTCAAAATGACCCTCGCCAGCAGCGTGATCGAAGGCATCGCCGAAAGCATTGCCCCCGACGGTGCACTCATCATCCGCGACGCGCAAAATCGCCGCCATCGGTGTGTGTATGGAGAAATCCTCAATCCCTAATCCCCAATCCCGACTTACCACCAACCGCGACGGCGCACGAGCATGAGAATAATCATCGGCAAACCAATCATGACGGTAAGCATGAGCACAAAAAGCAGTGTAGGCGAAAGCGGCGCAGGAATTTCGTAGGTCGCGCCAAAGAAATTCATGCCAAAAAAGCCAGTGAGAAAAGACAACGGCATAAATAACACCGTAAACAAGGTCATGGTTTTCATCACCTCGTTGGTGCGGTTAGCCGTAATCGATAAATAGGTGTCAAGCGCCCCTACCGTAATATCACGCAGCGATTCAGTCAGATCAGCCAAGCGCAAAAAGTGATCATACACATCTCTAAAATACACCCGCTCACGGTTGCTAATGACAGGGTGGTCGTCACGAGCCAATTTATTCATCACCTCGCGTTGCGGGTTAAGAATGCGCCGCAAATGCAACACACTGCGTTTGATGCGAAAAATGCGCTCAGTGGGGCTATGCGTATGCGAGCCAATCACGATCTCATCTTGCAGCGCATCCAATTTCTCGTCGAGCGCATCGACACACGGCATATAGTCGCTGGCAATCGCGTCGCTCAATTCATACAATAGGCGATCTACCCCCCGGCGGGTATGCCGGTCATCTTTGACCGCATTTTGCCAAACTCGGTCTACGGCTTTGCTTGGCTCGGTGCGATACGTCACCAAATAATTGCGCCCAATAAAAATATCGATTTCGTGCGTATCAAGCGCCTCTTTATCCAATTCAAAATCAACATCGTGCAACACCACATACAAATAATCGCCCCAGTCATCTACCTTCGGCACATGCGATTCAAGCAGTGCATCATCGAGTGCCAAAGGGTGAAAGGCAAATACGTCACGCAGCAATCGATTAATTTCTGGCTCGGCGGCGTGGGGTGAATGAGGCACTGATTCGGGGTCGAATAGATCGACCCAAATCACATTTTCTTTGAGGGTAAGCAACTGTGGCAATTGCTCACAGCTTGCAATGCCAATTTTGCCATCGGCGGCACGATGAAGGATACGAATCAAGAATTTTTAAGTAGTAAATAAAGGGGTAAAGGCCAAATTTGCCTGCGTCACCATTGGGACAAATGAAAGCGAAATCATTTGGTCTGATTTCAGTGATTCAATCGCATAAGTTTGTCCACGATCATTGCTAAATTCCACCAGCCAAACATCCGGCGCTAAAGTTTCGACAATGGTACCAACTTGCCCAACCCCTAATGATTTATCGGGCAAATTTTCGATTAATGCAACAACATCTAGTAATTTTATAGTGCGAGTCATTTTTTACTCCTTTCTTTAGTTAGAAATTGGAAACACACTGACAAGCCGCGCAAAATCTTCCGATGTCCGCACGATCCAAAAACTCCTGAGCATCGCTTGCCTCTCGCCACGCTTAAGCTCAAAGTCTAAACGATATTGTACGCCATAGATATCAGCTTGAATCTGTATCGCAGGATAATGATGCACCGCATCATGCAAAGCCGCTTCTAACTCCGGCGCATCGTCTACGGTGATGTTCAACAAGGATGCAAACAACCGAGCTTTATGCTTGCCGCGATCATGATTCTGATTAAGCACGTAACCCACTAATTTCTGAAAATCAACAACCGCAAGTTGCGGATTAGGTAACATAACCATGTAACGTTTTAACGTTCACTCAATGCCCGTTTACGAAAATCAGGAGCACTATTTTTAATCACCGTCGCCAAGGCCTTATCTTGCATCCGCGATGCCACCCGCGGGTCAAATTCATCGAGCGCCACATTGGTGGCGATCATGGTCGGCAAACGATTACGATAGCGATAATCGAGAATCTCAAACATCACCCCATCAGCCCACGCCGAGCCAGACTCGGCCCCAAGGTCATCTAAAATCAGGACAGGCGCGGTTTTAAAACTGCGCATACGTCCGCTATAACTTTCTTGCTCAGTATTCGCCTGCAAATCGAGGGTTTGCTTGAGCGCCGCCAATAAATCGGGCATGGTTAAAAACAACACCGGTGTGCCAACACTGACCAAATGATTCGCCACCGCCGCGCATAAATGCGATTTGCCATTGCCGCGATCGCCCCAAAAAATCAGCCATTTTTCATGCGGGTCATGGGCAAAATCTTCAGCCGCCTCTAAACACGTTGCCAATAAATCATTGGCCTTGCCTTTAAAACTGGTCTTAAAGTTAAAAAAAGTTTGGGTGAGGGCCGTGCCTTGCCGTGACGAAAACGAATCGAGCGCCCGCACCTGCCATTTTTGCACCACCGCGCAATGGGTGCATGGCACCAATTTGCCGGCACCATCGAGCAAAAACCGCATATTGCCACAATATTCACACGGGGCTTCGCCATCACGCGGTTGAATGGGCGTATTTGGGTCCGCCAAGGTCGGGTTACGGACTGGGCTGGCGTTTGCGTTTGCGCTCTGCCATTTCTGCGCGAAGCGCTCGAGCGCGCTCTTCATCGGCGGCTCGTTCTTCGTCGGTGCTTTCGACCTGAGGTCGGCGGTAGCTGCCGCCTGATTTGCCTGATCTGCTGCTCGGCTTGCTGCTGCGTGACGCTTGGGAGGCTGTTTTTCGCTTGCCATGTTTGTTCTCTTCGGCTGGGCTATTTTCGTCTATCGGGCGTGTCAACACAGCCTTTATGTAATTCCAGTTTAGCGCATTTGCATTGGCTGCCGTGTCAATTGCCCGTTCCCACGCTGCAACATCGGTCACAGTTTGGGCTACCTCATTAATCTGACGCGCCACCGATACATCTAGTTTACCCGCTTTATCTACCCGTTGGCGATACAGCGCAAATGCGGCCTTAGCCGTCTCATTCACCGGCGCTGGGGTGAGCAAATCGGGTGTGGGGTTGCGCACAATGGCCCGCACATACGGCCAGTTTCGTTTGTTTTGTTGAATGGCATATACAAAGGCGGCACGCCATATGTTGATATCACTGGTTTCGCGCAACAAAGCACGCACATCATCGACAATGCTCGACGTGGCGGGCAAGCCAAATGTCGTCTCATACAGTTGGGTAATTTCGCGCAATTCAACATCGGGTTGCAAACTACGCCGCGCCAACGACAATTCGGCATCTTGTTGCTCGGCCAGCATCGGTATCAATGCGTCAACATCCACCCCATCTTTGCTCACCACCCGCCGCATCAATTGCACTGTGCCATTCACCCCGTGCAGCCCTACGGCGGCGCGTATTTGGTTAAACTCGCGCCCGGTGGGCAAACGCCCCGAAAGCTCACGGAAAGCGATAAATTCTTCACGCAGCGGCTTGCTTTTGGTCACGATCATCTCGTAATACAGGCTTGGGTTACGCGGCAAACGCGCCTTTACTTGGGCCTCGCATTGGCGCAACCCACGTGGGGCAGCGCTGCTATGACGCGGCGTGCGCAAGGCCGCCCGCACCGCCGAAATAATCTCTTCTTGGGTATACCCACGCGCCAGCCATTCTTCTACCATCGCGTCTTCTTCGAGAGTGATGCCATAAACCTCGATCATCTCCAAACGCTCAATTTCACCGACAATCAACATCAGCAAGGTGCTTTTTTTATCGGGCACGGCGTTTTCGGGGGCAATATTTTCGCCCACCACAACGGGTTGTTGTTTGATCACCTCAATCAACTCACGACTGGGGGCATTATTGGCAAACAATTTTGCCTGTTTGAGGTCTTCGTTACTGGCTGAGCTTGTCGCCAGCAAGGTTCCCCGCGCAATGGCCTTGCGCAAGGCATACTCTAGCGTCAAATTTGGGGTCGAGCCTAAACCATTGCGCAAAGCTGGGTGATTCGCCAATTCATCCATCGTCACCGAGGCCGAAGCCGTATGTTTTTGCTCTAGCCAATATAACGCCACCAGCGATACTTTTAGCTCGGCAAAATCATCAATATGGGCTAGGGTTTGGGTAATAAAGTCGTCCAACATTTCGGTGTAGCTTGATTTTACACAGGGTTTGGCATTACCCCAAAACAAATTCACGACGATAATACCCCCTGCGTGATCACTCTCTCACCCACCCAACTAGCGACCCTACAGCGCCACGCCGAGACCTGTTACCCCAACGAAGCCTGTGCCCTGATTGTAGGGCGCAGCGATGCAAACGCAAAAATAGTAGACGAAGTGGTGATTGTAGAAAACGCATGGCAAAGCGACATGGGGCATAGCCAACGTGACCGTTATCTCATCGCCCCGCGTGACATCGCACGAGTTGATCGTGCCGCCAGCCAGCGCGGCCTCGACCTGATCGGCGTATTTCATTCGCACCCCGATCACCCTTCGCAACCCTCGGCCACCGATCTGGCCCAAGCTTGGCCTGAGATGTCATACCTCATCGCCGCTGTCTACGCTGGTCGTTTCACCACCCTGCAATCGTGGGTGCTGCAAGATGAGGTGTTTGTGGAGGAAGCTTTGAGAAGCCATGAGCCTTGAGAAGCCGTGAGCTTTGAGTCATTACTCATGGCTCATGGCTCACGGCTCACGGCTCACGGCTCAAAGCTTCAAGGTATCATTAAGACATGAGTCTATCAAATGACGAGATGCGCCGCTATTCGCGGCATTTATTATTGCCCGATATTGGCATGAGCGGGCAAAAAGCGCTAAAGGCGGCGCGAGTGTTATTGGTGGGGCTAGGCGGGCTAGGCTCGCCAGCCGCGCTCTATTTGGCGGCGGCGGGGGTTGGCACGCTGGGTCTAGTCGATTTTGATGTGGTGGATGAATCGAATTTGCAACGCCAAATCATTCACGGCAGCAGCACCCTTGGCTTGAGCAAAATTGCCAGCGCCCAAGCCCGTATTCGTGACCTTAACCCATTCGTCAACATCATTGCACACGAGATGCCGCTCAACCGCGACAACGCGCTCGATATCATCAAAGATTATGACATGGTGGTCGATGGCACCGATAATTTTCAAACCCGTTATTTGGTCAACGATGCCTGTGTATTGTTGGGCAAAATAAATGTGTATGGCAGCATTTATCGTTTCGACGGCCAAGTCTCGATCTTTGGGGCTAAAAATGGCCCGTGCTACCGCTGTCTTTTCCCTGCGCCGCCACCGCCCGGCGAGGTGCCATCGTGTGCCGAAGGTGGGGTGCTGGGGGTGTTGCCCGGGGTCATCGGCACCATGCAGGCCACCGAAGCCATTAAACTGATTACAGGCGCGGGCGAGCCGCTCATTGGCCGATTATTGTTGTATGATGCACTCGAAATGCGGACGCGAGAGATGAAACTGCGTAAGCGGCCCGACTGCCCCATCTGCGGCAGCCATCCCAGCATCACCGCGTTAATCGATTATGATGAATTTTGTGGCATTACGCCAAACCCAACCATGAATCAATCACCCACTGACCAAATACCCGAAATTACCGTTACCGAACTCAAACAACGGCTCGATGCTGGCCTCGGCACAGCGCGTCTAATCGATGTGCGCGAACCCAACGAATGGGAGATCGCCCGCATTCCGGGCGCAACATTGATGCCGCAAGCCACTGTGCCAGATCATCTTGATGAATTGGCACAAGCCAGCGAATTGCTTATTAACTGCCGCAGCGGCAGACGCAGCGCCGATATCGTCAAATTCCTCATCAGCGTCGGCTTCACCAATGTTAAAAATGTCAAAGGGGGCACGCTCGCGTGGTCACGCGAAGTTGACCCCAGCGTACCAACCTATTAGGCAATTAAAAATTTAAAATTTAAAATGGAAAATTTGTGTTTGAAAACATCCCCAATTTTCCATTTTAAATTTTCCATTTTAAATTTTTATTTATGGGCAATCGATTAGATTACGATATTATTGTGTCGCTGGTGCCGGTAGGCGCAAAAGTGCTCGATTTGGGCTGTGGCGATGGCGAATTGTTGGCACGGCTGGTGAGCGAGCGCCAAGCCCAAGCACGGGGTGTCGAAATCAACGAGGCCAAGGTGCGGGCCTGTATTGCACGTGGGTTATCGGTGCGGCAAGGCAATATTGAAGAAGGTTTGGCCGACTTTCGCAGCGGTGCATTCGATTATGTCATTCTGAGCGACACCATCGCCTATTTAAACACCCCCGCCCCGCTGGTGCGCGAGATGTTGCGCGTGGGGCGACACGCCATTGTGTCATTTGAAAACGCCAGCTATATTGGGGCACGGTTGCGCTTTTTGCGCGGCGAAGGCTTTGGCCCAACGTTAGCATCGGGTGAGCCACGTGCCCGCGCCATTACCCCAGCCCATTTTCGTGAATTTGTCGGTGTGTTGCCCTCGGCCAAAGTTGAGCAAGTGTTGTTTGTGCGCACCGATGAGTCGCTGCCACCCATGCCCATTGGCTTGGAGATCGAGGTGACCTCGGAGGCTTTGGCACGAATTATGGTATATGTGATGGGAAGTAATGGAGTGGCATGACCCTAGCGCACTCGCGTGATGAATCGAGCGCTAAGAATTCGTATCAAAACATCGCAAAACGCCCAAAGGACACAAAGGTATAAAAAACCTTTATGTCCTTTGGGCGTTTTGCGAGAGGTTTTTGTATCGATAAAAGTAGTAACGCGGCTTATTCTTGCCAAATCAACGACGCACCCGGTGGCGCACCTCTACTTTTATCGTCGGGCACACGACGGCAAATTGTCACGCTATTTTTAGATGCTGGGTGTAGAATGAACTTGGAGGTCATTCTATGAGACAAATTTTCTATCGGGCAGCCGCATTTACGGCGCTGCTGTCGCTCGGCGTGATTGGCAGTATGACGGCGGTGGCATTGAGCGCCACACCGCCGCCTGTCGGCCAGCCATCGCCAAGGCCGACCATTAGTCCCCTCCCAATTGGCAATTATGTATTAAGCAGCACTTTGCCGAGCGCCCCAGCACGCGCAGCCGTGTTGAATGTCCAAGCACCCATTAACTATAGCAACGAAGCATTACGCGCCTTGGCCCAACAGTTACGGCTAAAGCCAGAGCTTTATCGCCCTGAATTTCCATTCGCCCCGCCCACCGGCATGACGCACACCCACATTTTGCCCATTATGGCCTTGGGCGACAGGCGTGAAATGACAGTGGACGGGCCGATGCTAAATTTTAGCGACACCAGCGGTCAAGGGCCATTTGGCGCTGGGTATCATGCGCCCAAACCCAACGCCACATCGATCACATTTGAAAACGCCAGCAACATCGCCGAAGCCTACCTAAAGGCACAAGGATTGCTTAATTTTAATTATCGAATCGAGCGGCCCACAAGCAGCCCAAACCCACTTGAAAGTGATGTATTGGTGCAATTTACCCCGCTCATTGCTGGGCAATACCCCTTGGCGAATATACACGCGGGGGCGATGGTGCAAGTAAGCAATGACGGAAAAGTGCGCAATTTTTGGGTGGGGCAAGTGCCCACATTCACCCAAGAACCTAGCGTGGCGCTGCTAAGCGCCCATGAGGCATGGCAACAGGTAGTGGCAGGCCAAGGCCAGCGCTCAATTGTTGCCGCCCAAACCAGCGGCAACCCATTGTCAAGCACTTTACCCAACATCTGGCTACCCAACCCCGCCCTTGGGCAGCGGCTCGATTGGGTTGGCCTGCCGGTTTTGCTCAACCCAATCGAATGGCAAGGCAAGCCGCTGATGCGACTGGGCAATTTAATATTGGCCGATTATCCGGCGGCCTTGCTAAACGATATACGCAATATCTCATTGGCTGAACCCGCACCCCTGCATATTTGGGGTACATTGACCCCAAACAGCAGCGGCGCGCCAACCCTTGCTGTTGAAAACTGGCGGCAAATAGATTTAACGAGCACTGTCCCTTATTTTGGTATTACGGTCGTCACCACCAATACGCAAGGCCTTCGCACCGTCAGCGTCGAGCGCGTTCCCATCCCGGGGTTGCCAGAGTCATTAAATAATAACGACTTGCCACAACGGGTGGTGTTGCTCAATGCGCCGCCCGATCTGCCCAAAAATAAATTTGTGCAGGTGATCGGGGTGTTATTACCGCAAAAGCAAAATGAGCTAACGATGATGGCGTGGATGGCGGTGATGGAGGTGAATGTGGCAAATTTAACCCCGCCAGTGGCCCCCACTGCGCCGCCCGCCGCAACCCCCAGCAACAATTTGGTTGCGGTGACTGATGTTCGGGGCTTTGAGCCGGTGGCAGCCATTTCGCCAACGCTGATCCCATTGCCACTACCGCCCGCATCGCCCGCGCCAATCACGTTGGGCACTGCCACGCCTCAACCTGCACCAACACCCCAGCCTGTGCCCTACAAACCCGGCGACCGCGTCGAGGCCTTAGCTGGACGGGCACATGTGCAAATCAGCGAAAGTTTTGATGGCAAAAATCGCCGTGCCTATATTCAGCTCGAAATTCAACCCGACCTGCCCCAATTACCCAACCCATTTGGCGCGGCGGTGCTGGTGTATAGCTTGGTCGAAGGCGACAACAGTAGCAATTTTCAAGGGCTAGCTAAGATGGATGAATTGCGAATTCGGGTGTGGGGGCGCTATATTGGGCAAAGCACAACCCCGTCGGCCCCCGCCCCCACCCTCAGGTCGTCGGGCGCAATTGAAATAGAGCGGTTTGAATTGGTTAACCCCAAT
>CAMDWA010000078.1 GCA_945877855.1 Thermoflexus hugenholtzii JAD2
CTGTTCCTTTGTTGATGCTTGCTAGCGTTGCTATCATCGCTTCGACTGTTTTGTATACTGCGGGGGGATGTTGTTCTTCTTTTTTTTCATACCCTCTGTTTTACTACAGGTTTGAACAACATCCCTACTTTTAGACTAAACTACTGTTAAGAGATATAACGTTTACTAGATAATCATTAAAGTTGGCTCTAAGTATATCAAACAGTTGCACGGATTCATGAGTGATTGGTATAATTTTATTCTCAGTAAGTAGATGTAGAATTTGATTGAAAGATAAATATTGGGGAGTCCATAGAATTGGGCTGAGAGGGTGCTATCTCTGCGCCGACCCAGCGCTCATTATATGAGTGCATACCTGATCTGGATCATGCCAGCGTAGGGAAGCAGCGAAAATATTGTAAAAAGTCGCCTATCCTTGCGTGAGCGATTTTTTATATGAAAATAGAACACAGTAGTCTCATAATTCTTAGTTCGTTTCTCGTTGCTTGTAGCGCTAGCATCCCTGCGCCAACTCCAACCTCTGTTGTTACGCCTGTGCCGCCACCAACAGCAACAGCACCTCGCCCAACATCTGCCCCAGTCGTTATTCCGGCTGTGTCATCAAATGTGTCGCCCATTGCGCCGCCTGCTGTTGCCTCGGCCCTTGCATCACCCTTGTTGCCAACTGTGGCGGCCAATTTGCCCGCCCCACCCCAATTTAGCGGCAAGACACTCACCGTTGTCACGCATGATAGCTTTAGCCTAAACCCAAAACTGATCGCGGGTTTTGAACGTCAAACAGGGGCCAAGGTCAACATCCTTAAATCGGGTGATGCGGGTGCAATGCTCAACAAAGTTATTTTAAGCAAGGGCAGCCCGTTGGGCGATGTGGTTTTTGGCATTGACAACACATTTTTTAGCCGCGCCATTGATGCCAATATTTTTGAGGCCTATGCCCCCAAAGGCGTTGAGGGTATTTCGACTGAATTACGCCTCGATAAAGACAATCGCCTCATTCCCATCGACTTTGGCTATGTCAATATTAACTATGACTTGCAATATTTCAAAACCAAAGGGTTAGCATTGCCCCAGTCATTGCGCGACCTCACCAAACCCGAATATAAAGGCAAATTGGTGGTGCAAAACCCAGCCACATCGTCCCCGGGCTTGGCATTTGTCATCGCTACCATCGCCACCTTTGGCGAAAGCGGCAATTACACATGGAAAGATTTTTGGCGCGATTTGCGCAAAAATGAAGTGATTGTGACCAGTGGTTGGGATCAAGCATATTATGAACGGTTTAGCGCGAGCAGCGGCAAAGGGGATGCCCCGATGGTGGTGAGTTATTCAACCAGCCCTGCCGCCGAAGTGTTTTATAGCGAAGGCGCGATTAAAGAGCCACCCACTGGCAATATTTTGCCAGCCAAGGGGGTTTTTCGGCAAATTGAATTTGCTGGCGTGGTAAAGGGTGCGAAAGAACCAGCCTTAGCCAAGGTCTGGATGGATTATTTGTTGACTTCAGTGGTGCAAGAAGACTTGGCCCCAAGCATGGCAGTTTACCCTGCCGTTAATGCGGCGAAATTAGACGAGGTCTTTGCGAAATATGCCCCAAATGTGAAAGAACCAGCCGATGTTGCCCCAGATGTCATTGCCAAAAATCGCGAGAAATGGATTCAGGAATGGACGCAAGTGGTGTTGCGTTAAGTTGTAAGGCTGACTATAGGCTTGGTAGCCTATAGTCAGCCTCACAACTTTGTTTTCAGCTTCTCAATAAATAGTGGAAATTAAAACAAATTTTCGCCAGACTCACGATCGCTTCGTATTTGGGGCGGGCTTGGCCCGCTCTAAACACGAAGCGATCGTGAGTTCAGCATTACGTCTTTTGGAAATGCCCCCAATTATTGCGGAGATACCATTTCGACGAAAACATTTTTATTTGCCGCTTTTTTTGAGATGATACCCGTGTTACGTTTATTCGTGCGTATTCTCCCCTTGACTTATTTGGGGTTATTTTATTTCTACCCACTGTTTATTATTTTTCGCCTCAGTTTTGCCCCAAACGATGTGATTGACCTTTCGGCCTTTGCCGAACTTGTGACCGATGATTATTATCGGCGCATACTATGGTTTAGCACATGGCAAGCAGCGGTATCGACCATTTTGACACTGTTGATTGCGTTACCCGCCGCCTATCTATTTGCCCGCTATCATTTTCGCGGCAAAACGTTATTACGCGCAATTGCAAGTGTGCCATTTGTGTTACCGGCCTTGGTGGTCGCCAGCGCCTTTAGCGCCTTGTTTGGCCCGCGAAGCCAAGGCTTATGGTTAATGTTGTTGGCACATGTGTTTTACAACTATACACTGGTGTTGCGCATCGTAAGCGGTTTTTGGGCCAACCTCGACCCGCAATTAACCCAAGCCGCCGCGGTGTTAGGCGCAAATGGGCGGCGCACATGGCGCGAAATCACCTGGCCGTTATTGATGCCATCAATTGGCGCAGCCGCTTTGCTGGTGTTTACATTTTGTTTTGGGGCATTTGGCAGCGTACTTTTATTGGCTGGCCCACGTTATGCCACCCTCGAAGTTGAAATTTATACCCAAGCCACGAGTTTTCTCAATTTGCCGATTGCGGCAGCATTGTCATTATTACAAATGAGCGCCACCTTGTTGCTGACGATGCTTTACAACCGCGTTCAAAATCGCGCCACCGAGCTCAATTTGCGGGCCGCCCATCGTATTCAACAACCAGTGCGTGGCTGGGTGCGTTGGCTGTGGCTTGGGGTAATTACAAGCCTTGCCCTATTAATTGTGTCACCCTTGTTTGCATTGGTTTTACGTGCCATTGATGCCGCCAGTGTTTTGGGATGGGAGACCTATGGCGCTTTGTTTAATCAATCCAGCAGTGCCTTGTTTGGGGTTGCGCCGATCGAAGCGGTGCGAAATTCGGTGCTTTATGGGCTTGCGACAGTTATTTTGGCATTAGGAGTGGGCATCCCAGCCGCGTATTTGCTAAATGACAAAACAAACACACGCGCTATTTTTGCAATTTTAGATACTATTTTTATGTTACCGCTAGGCACATCGGCGGTGACTTTGGGGTTTGGCTATATTGTGGCCTTTGCCGAAGCCCCGTTGGCATGGCGTGCCGAGCCGTGGCTGCTGCCCTTTGCTCATGCCTTATTAGCCTTGCCATTTGTGGTGCGCACCTTATCACCCACTTTGCGCAGCATCGATTCGCGGCTGCGTGACGCGGCCCAGGTGATGGGTGCATCACCCCTGCGAGCTTGGCGCGAGATCGATTGGCCGATTTTGGCACGTGGCATTGCCGTTGCCGCCATTTTTGCCTTTACCATCTCAATTGGCGAATTTGGAGCAACGCTATTGCTTGGTCAGCCAAACTATCCAACCATGCCGGTTGTTATTTTTAGGTTTATGGGTTTGCCCGGCATTCGCAATTATGCGTTGTCGCTGGCAATGGGTTGTATTCTGATGTTAGTCACCGCCATATCGTTTATGGTTATCGAGCGTTTACGCATCAGCGATAGCGAATTTTGATTCACATGCTTCAAATTCAGCATCTCTCCAAAACTTATGCCACTACACCAGTGTTAAACGACGTGAGCTTTGACGTGCCGAGCGGCAGCATCGTATGCTTGCTTGGCCCGTCTGGCAGCGGCAAATCGACCTTATTGCGCATTATTGCGGGGTTAGAGGTGCAAAACAGCGGTCATGTTTTGCTGGATGGCAATGTGATCGATGCGATTCCAACCCACCAACGCGGTTTTGGTTTCATGTTTCAAGAATTTGCCTTGTTCCCACATCGCACCGTTGCCCAAAATGTGGCCTTTGGCTTGCGTATGCAACATCACCCACAGGCTGAGATTGAACGCCGTGTCAATGAACAATTAGAGTTAGTGGGGCTTGACCCAGCCAAATTTGGCAAACGTGCCATCGATCAATTGTCGGGCGGTGAACGCCAACGGGTGGCCTTGGCCCGCAGCCTTGCGCCGCAGCCGCGCTTGCTGATGCTGGACGAGCCACTCGGCTCGCTTGATCGTATTTTGCGTGAACAACTCATTGGCGAATTGCGCCAACTGATTAAACGCCTTGGCCTGACTGCCATTTATGTCACCCACGACCAAGCCGAAGCGTTTGCGCTTGCCGATCAAATTGTCTTGATGCAAGCCGGGCGGATTGCCCAAATAGGCACCCCCGCCCAGTTATATCGCAGCCCCAACAGCATTTTTACGGCGCAGTTTTTGGGGTTGAATAACATTGTCACTGGGCAGGTTATGGCGTTTGAGGGTGATTTGGTGGGCGTTGAGACGATGCTTGGACGGCTTTGGGTTGCAGCTGGGCATGAGACCATGCCTGCTATCCATGCCGCCGTCAATATCGTCATTCGCCCCGAAGCAGCCCAATCCCCCCATGCCAACCGACCAATGCGCAATCACATAACGGGTGAGGTCATCAACAGCAGTTTTCGCGGTGCCAGCCAGCGTATTCATCTGCGGCACATCGGTGGGCATGTGTTTGCGTTCGATTGGGTTGATGACAGTTTGCCCTCACCCTTATCTATTCAATTGCGGCCCGAGGCGATGAGTCTGATTAAATGAAAAGAAATGTGTAATCAGCGATTCTCCCCTCACCTAACCTCTCCCCGCTGGGGAGAGGAATTAGATTCGCACAAGTTTATGAGATAGATTACCTGCTTCACTTAAAACACAAATAGTAAATTATTCGCAAGCCTGTTCCTCTCCCCAGCGGGGAGAGGCTAGGTGAGGGGAGAAACACAAAAACACAACTCTTTAAACCAAGCTAAAATATCCAAATTGCCATGCAAAAAGGCAGTTATATTCACCCCATTCTTTTGCAACGCGCCCGCGAGTTACGCCAGCCACAAACAAAAGCGGAACAAAAGGTATGGGCTGCTGTTCGAAATCAACAATTAGGCTTTAAACTGCGTCGTCAGCACCCCATTCATCGTTTTATTGTCGATTTTTATTGTGCCGAAGCCAAATTGGTGATTGAAATTGATGGTGATAGCCATAACGAGCCAGATCAACAAGAATATGATGCGCGGCGCACCGAGGTTTTGCAGTTACTGGGTTGTCATGTGTTGCGGTTTACAAATGAAGATGTGTGGCAACGGTTAACCGGTGTATTAGAGGCAATTGTGACGATATGTGAAGAACGTGTCGGCAAAGTTTCCCCACCAGAAACACCCATCTCTTTACACGCAGCTTATATCATATCAAAATAAGCCTCATCTATGAGAACGTATGAACGGTCAAAGGCCCTATTTGAACGGGCCAAGGGTTCACTGGCAGGTGGGGTCTCCAGCGAATTTCGCAAATTTAACCAACCTCACGCCTTGTTTTACACCCACGCCCAAGGCGCACACATTGTCGATGCTGACGAAAATGAATTTCTCGACTTTACCCTCAGCCAAGGCCCGTTGATCTTGGGGCATAGCCACCCCGAAGTGCTTGAAAAAGTGCATCAGGCATCGTTAGAAGGGCAACTATATGCCGCCATTCACCTGCGCGAGGTTGAATTGGCCGAGCGGGTGCAACGTATTGTGCCGTGCGCCGAATTGGTGCGCTTTAGTTTGTCTGGCTCAGAGGCCGATCACGCCGCGTTGCGGGTGGCGCGTTATGTCACCGGTAAGCAAAAATTTATTCGCTTCGAGGGGCATTATCACGGTTGGTTTGACAATGTGGCTTGGGGCGTTGGTGCGCCCTCGCTCGAGGCGATGGGCGAGCGCGATAACCCAATTGCCCTGCCTTGGACCGGCGGCTTGCCTGATCATTCGCGTGACGAATCAATTTTGTTGCCGTGGAACGATTTGGCTTTGGTCGAGAAAACCTTGGCTGCACGTGCGAATGAGGTCTGTGCCATCATCACCGAGCCAGTGATGTGTAACAGCGGCTGTATCGAACCTGTGCCCGGCTTTTTGCAAGGGCTGCGCGATTTGTGCACAAAATATGACATCGCGCTAATTTTTGACGAGGTTATCACCGGTTTCAGGCTTAGCCTTGGCGGGGCACAGGCTCATTATGGCATCACGCCTGATCTTGCGGTGTTTGCCAAAGCGATGGCCAATGGCTACCCCATCAGCGCATTGGTGGGCACAAAACGCTGGATGCAACCAGTCGCCGAAGGCAAAGTGGTGCATGCCGGAACAGTAAACGCCGGCAACCCTAGCGTTGCAGCGGCAATGACAACCCTCGACGTGTTAGAGCGCGATCAAGTACATGTGCGGTTACATGCGTTAGGCAATCGCCTCAAACAAGGCTTAATAGCGGCGGCCCAAGCCGCCGGGCAACAAGTGCTTGTGCAAAGCCCCGGCCCCATGTTACATTTGGCATTTACTGATCTGCCCTATGCTCGCGATTTCCGCGATACGCTGAAATTTGACAAAGCCAAAAATGCCAAATTTATTTACGAGATGCAAGAGCGTGGGGTGCGCATCATCGGGCGCGGGTTGTGGTATATCAGCGCCGCCCACACCGAGGCCGATATTGACCACGCGGTAGCGGTGGCGGCAGAAGTGTTAAAACAATTATGATTTGCGATTGATATACCGCACACGAACAACAATTGAAGAAATACCGATTTCACCATGCCACTACCAAGCTATGCTTGATGCTGGCATGGTGAAATCGGCAATAAAGCCTAGAACCAAAAACCCAACATGCGAATTGCAATTGCCCAAATTATTCACGAATCGAACACGTTTGCGCCACATACCACGCCCTTGAGTGATTTTCGTATTCGGCGCGGTGCTGAAATTGTGCAGTTTTACACCGGTGCGCATAACGAAGTGACTGGCTTTTTAGAAGGCGCAACCAAATATGGTTTTGAGGCTGTGCCAACTTTTTGCGCCAATGCCACGCCATCGGGCACGGTACAGGCGGCGGCGTTTGATTGGTTAGCCGACGAATTGGTGAATCAACTCAAAGCTACGGGGGCCATTGACGGTATTTTGCTTTCGTTACACGGGGCATTTGTGGCCGAAAATTTTGCCAATGCCGATGCCGAATTTGCCCGCCGCGTGCGGGTAGCCTTTGGCCCCAAAATGCCAATTGTGCTGACACACGACCCTCACAGCAGTGTGGGCGAAGCGGTGGTGCAAAATGTCGATGCACTGGTCATTTACAAGACCAATCCCCACATCGACCAACGCGAGCGTGGGCTGCAAGCCGCCAGCATTTTGAGCGGCATGTTGCGCGGCGAAGTCAAACCAACCATGGCTTATCGCGCCTTGCCGATGATGATCAATATCGTGCATCAGCACACCAGTTCACCGCCGCTGCGCGACCTGTGGCGCGAATTGACCACGTTAGAGCAACAGCCCGGCGTATTGGCAACGAGCATGTCGTTGTGTTATCAATATTCAGATGTGCCAACAATGGGCAATGTCGTTGTGGTAGTGACCAACAATAACCAAGCCCAAGCCGATGCCATCGCCGATGATCTCGCAGCCAAACTATGGGGGCTGCGCGAAGAATTGGCCGTGCATATACCCGACGTAGCGGGCGCGGTGACAACAGCAATGAATGCCCCCGCTGGGCCATTTGTCATTGTGGATATTGGCGACAACGTGGGCGGTGGTTCGGCTGCCGATAGCACCTTTTTGTTGGCAGAACTGTTGCGGCAAAACGCCGATGGCTGGGCGGTAACATTGGCTGACCCCACCAGCGTGCAAGCCTGCGCCCGCGCCGGTATTGGCGCAACTTTAACGCTGCAAGTGGGTGGTAAAACCGACGATATGCATGGGGGTCCCATCACCGTGACCGGCAAAGTAAAATGCTTGCACGACGGCAAATTTGAAGAACGGGCCGCACGACATGGCGGGGTGCGTTGGGGCGATCAGGGGTTGAGTGCATTATTAGAATTACAGCCCGCCCCCGGTAAACAAGCCAGCTATATTTTGCTCACCACCCATCGCGCCGCGCCGATGAGTTTGCATCAGCTGCAAAGTGTCGGGGTTGAACCGACCTACATGAAAATTTTGACCGTTAAGGCCGCGATTGCGTGGAAAGCAGCGTATGAGCCGATCATGAGCGGTTTTGTCATCGCCGATACCGCTGGTGCCACCCAAGTAAACCCGCGTCGATGGGTGTATCAGCATACGCGCAAGGGCTTGTGGGGATTGGAGGGGTGGTAATATTGTTATTTATTACACTACGGTAACATGCGCATATTGAATGATTTTCTCATCTGAGCTTACCAATATACAATTATATATTCGTGCCGTTGCTACGATAAGTTGATCGGATGGGTCTCGATGAAATACACCCGGCAATTGAGTTGATTCAACCACTATCTCCGGCGTAAGGTCTATGACTCTTACTCCGGGATAGTTTAGCGCTTGTTCAAACCACTCCTTTATATTACATGGAAGAAATAACCGCTTCAATTCAACCAATTTTGCTATTTCCCATAATGAGATAGCACTAATACCGATAACACCGCTTTCGTTGGCTTCTATAATATTTTGTTGCTTAGTGGTTAACTTACTATCCCCATGTACCCACCAAACCCAAACATGCGTATCAAGAATAATCATTTCAAAGCATCCCACGCTTCTTCTGATACGCTGTCAAACGGTCTGTCAAATTGATATGGTTTGCCACGCAAGGGATAACGCTCACTCAACGTTTTATGTTTTGAAGTGAGGATAATTACTTCGACTGCATCACCTTTAAGAAAAGGCAACCCCCAAATTGAGAGTTTGCCGTTTTGTAATAATGTAGTTTCAGTGCGATAGGCCTGCATAATTCACCTCGTGTATTAATTTTTGCATTAACAAACAAATTCTATTACTTAGAAGATTATATACTTCAACTACAATGATTATTCGCATTTTTAAATCACGGGTACGCCCGGGTCAGCGTGAACGTTTCGAGCAATTTTTTCGCGGTAAAGCGGTAGACAATGTGCGTGCCCATGCCGGTCTTATCTCTGTGACAGCGGGTGGGCCGATGAATAATGAGTCAGACGAGTATGTCATGATCACGGTGTGGCGTGACCTTGACGCCTTGAAAGGCTTCATTGGCGAAAATTGGCAACGACCTTTTATCGACCCTGATGAAGCAGATCTGATCTCAGACATCACCGTGCAACATTTTGAGGGCGGGCCAGTTTAATCGCTAAGCCAACTCAGGTATGAACCGCTGTATTTTTACCTCGTGATTGATCCGCTCACCGAGTTCTTTTTCAGCCATTTCTAAATCATAGCGCATTTGCAGGCGCAGCCAAATTATTGCGCTGGTGCTGAAATATCTTGCCAAGCGCATTGCAGTGTCAACGCTAATAGCGCGTTCGCCACGTACAATCTGGCTAATACGAATGGGGGTTACGCCAATATCATTTGCCAATCGATATTGGCTTAGCCCGAGCGGTTTCATGAAATCTTCTAACAGAATTTCACCCGGGTGAATGGGAGATAGCATTTTATCCATTTTTAACCTCATACGTGATAATCCACGATTTCAACATCTTGTGCTTTATTATCGATCCACGCAAAACATATTCGCCACTGATCATTAATCCGAGAGCTATAAACCATAAAACTCTGCAACAAAACACACAATCAATGCTATTAAATATTTAATACACAATTGTTGTGCTATTATTATTCGTAACATGAAAAAAATTTTCACAATTACGCTTTCGATGTTTTGTGTATTAACCAACGTCGTATCGGCAATCGCCGCAATCCCACCCAATGCCGCAGATACTACGGCTGGCCCGCGTGCGCTTATTGCCGATACTGGTTTTCGCCCAGGGGTCAATGGTTTTAAATTTGAGAATTACACCAACAGTTTAAACCCAGTTAACCTGACCCCAGCCAGTATGCAACGTTTATTTGGCAATGTGGTATGCGCAACCCTAGAAAATGGTGTATGTTTATTGACCCCACCCGCCCAACAATGGATGCAACAACAGAATAACTCGATGAACGGTGGGCATTGTGAAGGCATGGCCGTGTTGGCTTCGTTTATTTACACCAATACGGTTACACCTGCCCCATTGGGGGCAGCAACTGTGCCCGAATTTGAATTGCAAAATAACGCAGCCTTGCAAAGTGAAATTGCATATTGGTTTGCCACTCAAGCCACACTTCCGAGCAGCGCTACCGAAGATCGAAACCAAAATCCGGCAGATGTTTTGACAAAATTGATTGATGAGTTTAAAAAACCAAATGGTCAACGCGAAGAATTTGTCTTGGGTCTATATAAGCCCGAATATAAAGATGGTCACGCCGTATCACCCTATGCCATTGATGATCGCGGGGATAATATTTTTTGGATTATGGTGTATGACAATAATTTCCCAAACCAAGAACGTTATGTCGAAGTCAATCGGGCAGCAAATTCATGGCGTTATACCACTGCCATCAACCCCGCAGAGGCACAAAGTGAATATATTGGTAGTGCTGATACCAAAACACTAACGCTAATTCCCCTATCGGTCCGTATTCAACCCCAAATTTGCCCATTCTGCGAAGCCGCCAACCCACTTCGGGGCGATTTGAATTATCGCGAAAAATTTGGCGCTGGTGCTGCCGTGTCGCGTGACGAAGTAATTGTAAATGGCGACGACGTGAATGTGCTCATTACAGATGCCAATAACAGGCGTTTGGGCTACACAACGGTTGGGCAAAAAGTGAAATTAGTTAAAGAAATACCAGACGCTGACTTTGCGACAGTCAGAACAAACTTTAATGACAGCCAACCCCCGATTTATTATGTGCCAAATTCAAATGTTTATACCGTAACCCTTGATGGTGCAAATTTGACCAAAACTGCCGAAACCAATGTGTCGGTATTTGGGGCCGGATACGTGTTGGGGGTCGAGAGCATTATTCTTGATCCCGGACAAAAAGACCAAATCGTGATCGATTCAAAAGACGCACAACGCAGCTACACCGTTACCTATAGCACGGCTTATAACGAAAGCCCGTTTTTGGTAATGGGGATTGAGACAGACGATGCAAGTTATGAAGTGGATGTGATTGCTTATGGCGATGCCAGCGGATTGTCATTAACGCTAAACTTGAATCACAATACAGGCAAGGTTTCTGTTCGCACAAACCTCACTTCTGGCGATGAGCATTATGATTTACGGGTTACGCGCATCGATGCAACTGGCGAACATGTTTTTAACAGCAACAATATTAGCCTTGCGGCAGCCTCGACGCATTATATTGATTATGCCGCTTGGACAAACCCGTCACGACCATTAACAATCGGTGTAGATAACGGCAACAACGGCAGTATTGACCGAACATTGACCCTGAGCACTGCGAGCAAAATTTATATGCCCTTGCTGTTAAACCAGAAAAGCCCACAATAGCGCGATATTACAATCGCTTTGAAAATCAAGGCTTTAGCCGTGTTACCAACCGGCTAAAGCCTCGGCCTCCTAATGCGCTTCCCTATCAAAATCAGAAGCGCGAAATATATTACGGCTTGGGCATAACTTAATTTTCTGCCGCAAAAACACAAAAACCTCAAAGATTAAGAAGTTTCATCCCTTTTCTTTGCGGTGATTTTTTTGATTTGCTTCAACAGCCATGCCCCCATTGGGTTATCGGCAAGCGTAGCAGGCTGATAACCCAAACCACCCGCAAAACGCAAAGTGCTAAGCCACAACCGCCCACGCCCAATTTTGGCTTCGATCAAGTATTCATGCCAATGCCCTTGCCGCGCATCTAGCCGCCGCCAAATGGGTTTTATGTCAACCTGTGATATCGTCGCCCATGTTTTTAGCATCTCGGTCAGCGCCGTCAAATTGATGGCAAAATCACTAGCGATACTATAAAAACGCTGATCGGCGTAGCCAGCATGATTCACCGCGCCCCATAATTCATGGGGTTCAAAATAATGAATGGCCTCGCGCCAAAACGGCAAATTGCGCGTAAATCGCGGGTCAGGTTCAGTTAACCAGCATATCGCCTCTAAACCTGCTTCAATTGATTCAATCAGCACTGGGTTTAGCCGTGTGCAAAAATCGTCGGGTGGCGCAATCCGCGGCACTTGCCAAAACGACCATGTGTTGCTAACCGCCGTTTCACCAACCTGCAAGCTAATATCGAGCAGCCAAGTGTTTAGGCCACGCCCCATACTTTCGTGTTTTATCAATCGGGCGGGGTCAACCTCCAACACCCCGATTTGTGCCACTTCGCCCGCCTTTATGTTAGGGGCAGGCTGCGCCCCGCTTACAAGCACAGCGCCATTGGGGGCGCTGATGCGCCAGCGCCATTCCCCTTGCGCCAGCGCCGCCGCCCCATTCGACAACGCCACCGCAAAAACCATCGGCTCATCGTCCCAAAACACATAGGGGTCGAGGTAAGCCGGGCGATCACCACCATATTGCCAACGCCGCGCCCGTAAACGATCAATCACCAATACACGGTCGGCGTTAAATTGCCCCCATGTAGCTGGGTCAAATTTAAGATCACCATTGTCATCTACCACTCCCGAAATCGCAATCGGGGTATCTTGCCAACCCGTCAGCACATAGCCGCCACTGGCGTGCCGTTTGCGCGTTTGCTCTAAAATAAATTTGCGCACCACCGTCGCTTGGGACAAAGAGGGATCTGAAGTTAAGGACTGAGGATTTTTGGAAAGCGCATCAGGGCGGGCACGCAAGGTATCGGCATCGCAAAATTCACCATAAACCCAAGGTTTGCTCGGCTGATAGCGCCGATCAAAATGGTCAACCAAGGCCTCAAAAAAATGCGGATCGGTATAAAAGTGATAATCATAAAAATCGCCACCCGCCACGCTCACCCCACCATAGGCCTCAGCCGAGCCGCTGTTATCGCAATGCAACACCTGCGGCAAATAATGCCGCGCAAGCTGGCGCAATTCGCCCAACAAAGCCGCGTCTATTTGGGTGTCAAGCTCGCAGCCCAGGCTGAGAGTGGCGATGCAATCGTGCCGCTGCACCTGCTGCAAAATGGCCTCGACCTCGCGCCGCGCCAATGCTTTAAACGCAGGCGTGGCCTGCGCTTGCCACAACGGCAATTCGAGCCACACCCACATGCCCTCGGCGCTGCACACCTCAAAAAAAGTAGAATCTGGCACATATAAACAGGCCTTAATCAGGTTAAAGTCGAGCGCCCGCGCTTTGGCGATCATGTCGCGCACCTCGGCGGCGCTGCGCGTGGGGGCTAATTTTTTGCTATGCCAGCCCCAATCGAGCACCCCGCGCAGATGCACGGGCGCATCATTCAGCAACACTTGGTCACCTTGTGTACGCCATGTGTTTTTGGGTTGATGAAGCATCGACACGGCAGCGGGTTGCCCGCCCCCCAAGCGCAACCCAATAGTTTGCCAAATGCCGCCAAACGGCTTGTAAACATCGGGCAAAAAACCGGCCAAACATTCGCGCAGTGGGTAACGCTGGCCCGGTTTCCATACTTCTAAACGAATGTGATTATGACCGGGCCGCAACAGATGGGTAATATTGAACGCAAATGGCGACCATAGGCCAGTGTGTGCCCCCGCCAGTGCGTCATTAATAAACACCGTTGCCGCAAAACTAACCGCCTGCGCCTCAAGCCATATGGCTTCACCACTGTTTAGCCAGCCGTCCGGCAAGTCAAACTCGCGTTGGTAAATGGCCGGGCCATCGGTATCATGGTCGGCAATATGCGCCTCCCATGCCGCTGGCACAGGTATGCGGGTATGCACATCACCCAGCGTAAATTGCCATTCACCGTCGAGGGTAAAGAATGATGATGTCAAGGGTAAAAATAAAGCAGATATCGGTTTTGCTATACAAACATTTTACAAAAGCCATTCACTTACCGAGCAAATCTGAATGTCGTCTTGCGGCGCATCAAAGTGCTCGGCATCGGTTGACAGCAACAGCCCTTTCGCCCCCTTGAACATGGCTAGCCCATCTTGCAAGGCACGTATTTCGCGGGCATAGGTTTGCGGGTTGGTCAATTGCTGGGCTACCTGCACCAATAATCGCTGGTCGGGCAAGTAAAAATCAATTTCGTAACCGGATGGCGTCAACGCATAATGAATATTGGTTGTTTTACGGCGCAGCGCCAAAAAAACCACATTTTCGAGCAAATGCCCGCTATTGGGCGAGGTATGAAAACCGACTGTATTGACCAAGCCGGTGTCGATGCCATAGGCTTTTTTCGGGGCAATTTGTTGGCGCTTGACCGACGCATCGTAAAGATAAGTGGTGAAAATAAGCCAACTGTCTTCTAAAAATTGGAGGTAATTTTTAACAGTGGTGACATTGCCAATACCCAACTGTTGCTTTATTTTGCTAAACGAAACCAAGCCAGCAGGGTTACTAAGCACCTGAAATGCCAATTCTTTGAGCGTCCGAATCGCCTCAATGCGGTGGCGGGTTGCGATATCGCGGTAGATCACGTCATCATACAGCGTACGCAAAATAGGTAAATTGGGGTATTGCAGCGCCTCTGGGATGCCGCCAACTTGCAAATAAGTGCTCAAAGCGCGGTTGAGCAAGGCTCGTTCAACCAAAGTGTTGGGCGTGGTCGAGATTGTAGCATCGGCATGGTCTTGTTGCTGCGCCCATGTAAGATATTCGCCAAATGAAAACGGCAAAAGTTCGACCGGCAAATAACGCCCGGTCAGGCGCGTGCCCAATTCGCGGCTGAGCAAAGCCGCATTTGAACCAGTGATGTAAAGTTTGTAGCCCTGATCCATCCAACGACGAGCAAAGCGTTCCCAGCCCTCTATGTTTTGCACTTCGTCAATGATGAAAATACGACGTTGCCCAAACGCCTGCACCAAAGCGTTGAGCAAAGTGTCGGCATCGTCGGCGGCAAAACCCAAAAAGCGGTCATCGTCGAAACTGACATAGTAAAAAGCATTTTCGCCTAAGGTGTGGGCAAGCTGCAATAGTAGCGTAGATTTGCCCGCGCGGCGTAACCCCGACACAATCACGGCGTGGGGTGCATCGGCATATTGCAGCACCGTCGCCAATTGCTCACGTTTCACACCAATCGGGCGCTGCCAAAAGGCGTTCAGTTGCTCACGCAAGATGCCTTGCAACTGTGTTTGTGACCATTTGGCTCGCCAACTGTTTTCAGTCATAATAGAATGATATGCATAAATCATTCTATTGTCAATAGAGTAATTTGTGCTTATCACTGATTAAGCACAGCAATAAGGCCCTTCGGGTTCGGCGTGCCGTATTTTGCAACCAAGCAAAATTCTAGTTACAAGGGTTGACAGCCATTATGCAGCGATCCCCACCTACGACTCCCGATAATGACACCCCACACTTTGCTTGTTCTCCCACGCCGCCTGCGCCACAATGACGGCACAGCGCACCGCATTGCGCAAGCCAATCAGGTCGTCGGTCAGGCGGCTGACGCGATAAAAGCGTTCGATTTCGCTCTCCAAATGCCGCAATTCGCTCAGGGCGCGTGATAAGCGATATTTATTGCGCACCAGCCCGACATAATTCCACATCATGTTTTGAATGACGCTCATGTCTTGCGTAATCAAAGCCGGGTCGGGGGACTCGTCACCGGCATTTTGCCAAGCCGGAAATTTAGCCGCCTGCGCCGCTAAATCAACCCCCTCATTTTGCATTTTTAATTCTAAATTTTTAATTTCCTCCGCCGCCCGTGCACCCCACACCAACCCTTCTAATAAAGAAGTGCTTGCCAGCCGATTGCCGCCATGTAATCCGGTGCAGCTCACCTCACCCACCGCATACAAATTGTTTATGGTGGTATGACCATGCTCGTCTACCCATACCCCGCCACAAAAATAGTGTGCCGCTGGGGCCACCGGCACTAAATCGGTGGTCATATCAATGCCATGTGCCTTACATTCAGCATAAATATTCGGAAAATGCGCCAAAATACGCTCTTTGGCGATATAACTACGCAAATCCAAATAAACATTGGGCACACCATGTTCCAACATTTCGGCGTAAATGCTGCGGGCGACAAAATCACGCGGGGCCAAATCTTTCCATTTGGCATCATATTTGTCCATAAACGGCACCCCATCCGCATGACACAAGCGCCCACCGTCGCCGCGCACCGCCTCGGTGATGAGAAAACGCGGCGCACCTTGCTTGACAAACGAAGTCGGATGAAACTGCACAAATTCGCAATTGACCACTCGCGCCCCCGCCCGATACGCCATTGCCAAGCCATCGCCACGCGCCCCATTGGGATTGGTGGTGTAAAGGAAAATTTGCCCCAGACCACCCGTTGCCAAAATGGTATGCCGTGCCAACAAGCGCTTGACCTCGCCACTGTCGCGGTCAAGCACATAGGCCCCCACACACGATTGCGGCTGATAAATATCACGTTTATTGGTGCTGTGATGTGATGGCGTGATCAAATCAATAGCGCTGTAGCCATTGAGCAAGGTGATATTTGGCTCGCGCCGCACCGCCTCTAACAAGCTTTTTTCAATCGCCGCGCCAGTGGCATCGGCGGCATGAATGATCCGCGCCATGCCATGCCCGCCTTCGAGCGCCAACGACACCTCACCATCGTGCATATCAAAAGGCACTTTCAACTCGTCGATCAAAATCTCTTTGACGCGACGCGGCCCTTCTTCAGCCAAAATACGCACCGCTTGCGGGTTGGTAATGTGCGCTCCGGCGCGGTCAATGTCTTCGGCCAACAACTCAGGTTTGTCATCGTGGCCTTTGTAAATGATGCCACCTTGTGCCCACGCCGTATTGGTATTGTGCGGGTCGCGGGCGCGGGTAATCATCGTCACGCGCAGCCCAGCTTGCGCCAATTTCAGTGCCGCCGTGCCACCGCCAATGCCGCTGCCAATGATGAGAATATCGGTTTCGATTAGGTCGTTCATGATTTTAGAAATGAGTGAATATGCGGGAATACTGTGTCTTGTTAAATTCGATTTTATGATATCATTATTGATACTAAATGCCATCCGTTTCTGATATTGTCGTAATCATGCAACGCAATCCCAACGGGGTGCGGTTTAGTGATTTATGCAAGGTTTGTGATTATTATTTTGGTGGTGCACGCCAGTCGGGCAGCAGTCATCGTGTTTATAAAACGCCTTGGGTCGGAGACCCACGCATCAATATTCAAAATGACGGCAACATGGCAAAAGCGTATCAGGTAAAACAAGTTTTACAAGCAATTACAAAATTAGAACAAAAGGAGGCAGATTCAAATGAATGAATTAAAACACTATATGTTTCGGGTAACTTGGTCTAATGATGATGATGAATATGTGGGCTTGTGTGCCGAATTCCCCAGCCTGAGTTGGCTTGCAGCATCGCCGGAGCAAGCGTTAACTGGTATTCGACAGGTTGTAAATGACGTTATTAGCGATTTAGCTGCAAATAACGAACCAATCCCTGCGCCGCTCTTTAGTCAAACCTATAGTGGTAAATTTATCGTTCGTGTGCCGCCTGAATTGCATCGTAGATTAGCGCTTGAAGCTGCTGAAGCTGGCATCAGCCTAAACCGCATCGCCAACCTCAAATTAAGCAATTAATGCCTCATTCACCTGCGCCACATAGGGCTTGAGGTAATGCAACGTGTCGCTAAATATGGCGATAGCGCGGTCAATATCGGCCTCATGCATGGCGGTGGTGGTGCAATATTCGCCACGCGCCGCCGAATACACCCCGCGATTCATCAATTCGAGATGCAGTAAATACGGCAAATCGCCAGCTTGGGCAAAACCTGCCGCCACATCGCCCATATTGTTAATGTCGCCAGTGCGCCAATGCACTTGCACCAATGACCCGACATAGGTCGTGCGCCCACGAATGCCAGCCTCGGCAAAAGCATCGTCAAAGCCACGCCCCAAGCGCTCACCCAAGGCGTTGATACGGTCAATTTCGGCTTGGCTGAGCAATTTCAGCGATTCCAAGCCCGCCGCCATCGTCACACTGTGCCCATTAAATGTGCCGCTATGCCCAATGCTATTTTTGCGCGTTGGATCAAAATTTTGCATGATTTCGCGTTTGCCGCCAAACGCCCCCACCGCGAACCCACCGCCGATAATCTTGCCCATCGCGGTTAGGTCGGGCAATACACCCGTTTGCGCCTGATACCCGCCTTCGTGCAGCCGCAGCGTCACCACCTCGTCAAACACCAGCAATACATCGTGTTTGTTGCACAAATCGCGCAGCCCTTGCAAATAGCCCGCGTGGGCCAGTGGCAAACCACCGGCATTCGGCACCGGCTCAACAATCAAAGCCGCGATCTCGTGCCCATGCGCCGTCAGCATGGCATCGGTGGCGGGCAAGTCGTTGTATGGCACATAAAAAATGTTGCGCCGCAACCCCTCCGGTATGCCGCGATCCGCATCCGGGTCAGCCGTCGCCGAGGCCAGATCGTGCGAACCATGATACGAGCCGAGCATTTTGAGCACGCCACTGCGCCCGGTATAAGCCCGCGCTGCCCGCAGCGCCATCTGTGTGCCTTCGCTGCCCGATGTGGTAAATCGCATCGTTTCGACACTGGGCACACGGGCGCAAATCAATTCGGCCAACTCGACTTGTTTTTGCATGGGGGCAGCAAACACGCCGCCGCTGGGCAACACCGCTTGCGCCGCCGCCAAAATTTGCGGGTGGGCGTGCCCATGCACCAACGAGGTGTAATTCGCCAACAAGTCAAAATACACGTTACCGTCAATATCAGTCAGGCGTGAGCCACTGCCCTCGACCATATAGGCCGGATAAGGCAAATAATACACGCCGCTGCGGGTATCGCCGCCCGGCAGCACGCGCTTGGCGCGCTCGGTCAGGGCCTGCGATTTTTGAGTTCGCGCAATAAAGCGCTGGATAATTTGGTCTCGAATGCTCATTTTTAATTACGAATTACAAATTACGAATTACGAATGGACTAATATCAACTGCTTTTAAGCCCAAGCATGGCCCGCGCTTGAGCGGGGGTGGCAATCTCGCGGTTAAGATCACGAGCAACCCGCACAATCCGCTCAACGGCCTCGGCATTGCTCTTAAACAATTGCCCCTTCTTGTAATAAATATTGTCCTCAAGCCCAACCCGCACATGCCCGCCCATAATAATCGCCATCGTGTTCATCGCCAATTGATACGGTCCCACCCCAGCGATCTCAAACAAGGTATTGGGCGGCAATTCTTGAATGAGGCTAAGCACATTCCAAGGCGTTGGGTAGCTGCCCGTCATCGTGCCCAGCACAAATTGCACCAAATAGGGCGCGTCAATCAAACCTTCGCGCTGCAAATCTTGAATGACCCAATACATGCCCGGGTTATACAATTCCATTTCGGGCTTAATGCCGCGCTTTTTCATCTCACGGGCAAAATGCGCAATTTGGGTATAGGTAGCAGGGTGTAACCCGTTCAAATCGAGCGCCGGGCGCGGGTGTTGCAGTGGGGCTTCACGCGCCTTGGCTGTAAATTTATACATCTCCGGCCCAAGATTGAGCGTCGCTACTTCGGGGCTACCATCCAAACACGCCAACCGCTGTTCGTCTGTCATACCATAGCTACCGCCAGTGGTGTTATTAATGATGAGATCGGGGCAACGTTGGCGAATGAGGCCATTGACGGCGCGATATTCTTCGACCTTATCGCTGCTGTCATAAATACGCTCGGTGTTGCGCACATGCACATGCACCATCGAAGCCCCCGCGTTATATGCCTCGTAAGCCGCCTGCGCCTGTTCTTCAGCGGTTTCGGGCAAATTGGGGTTGGCCTCTTTGCCCTGTATGCCACCACTAATGGCACAACACACAATCAAGGGCGGCATCTTCGACCGCGCGGTGCGCTCCATCCATTCATATGGATTGCTGAAATTCCAAATTGCGTCCATTTTTTAAATTACGAATTACGAATTACGAATTTTAAGTCAGTGCGCAAAATTCGTAATTCGTAATTTCCAATTAGTCCCGCTTGCCAGTGCCACCGATCTTAATCATACGGTCAACGGCGTTAAAGGCTTTGACACGAATATCTTCGGGCACAGTGACGACATATTGCGTCTTTTGCAAGGCCGCCAACGTGTCTTCGAGCGTGATTTCGGCCATGTGTGGGCAACGAATGCTGCACAAGCGCACCATCTCCTTGTCGGGGTTGGCAGCGGCAATGTTATCGCCCATGCTGCACTCGGTGAGCAGCAAATAACGCGCCGCGTTGGTCTTCTCGACATGTTTGATCATGGCGGTGGTGCTACCGCTATAGTCGCTGGCGGACACCACATCGGGCGGGCATTCGGGGTGCGCCAATACCAATACATCGGGGAACTGATCGCGCACCATATTGATATCATCTACCGTGAAACGCTCATGCACTTCACATGCGCCGTGCCAACCGATGAAATGATAGTCTAAA
>CAMDWA010000079.1 GCA_945877855.1 Thermoflexus hugenholtzii JAD2
GAGATAGTGATTTCGGCATTCATTTTGTCTAAATATGCTCTCTGATTTGATAAAAGAAGGGTTAGCAAGCACAGCACTGTGTATGCTAATCATCCACATGCTGACCATTTTTGGTTTTTTGCAAGCCAGAAAATATATCACCGAAATGCCCTCTACCAAACTGTGGCAAATTGGGTTGGCGCAAGTTTAAAATCATCTTTTGCAACTCATCTATTGAAATGTGCCGTGTGATGCGCCCTTCATGCGCAAGACTGATGCTACCCGTCTCTTCTGACACAATCACCGCAATCGCATCGGTGGCCTCACTCACCCCCAACCCAGCCCGATGCCGCAACCCCATACGATGATCATCAAGATGCGCATTGGTCAGCGGCAACACGCAGCCAGCCGCAATAATTTGATTGTGGGCAATGATGACCCCGCCATCATGCAACGGGGTGTTGGGATGAAAAATAGTGAGCAGCAATTCAACCGTTAACTTCGCATTCAACGCCGTGCCCGTATCGACCAAATGCTGCAAGCCAGTGTCACCCTGCAAAATCATTAAAGCGCCATGCCCCAATTGCGAAAGCTTATGGGCGGCTTGGCTGACCGTTTGCACCTCATCCTCAAGCTCATTATGACGCGGTGTGCCGATTAATTCACTAAACCGCCCCAAGCGCTCGAGCGCACGGCGTAATTCGGGCTGAAAGATCACTGGAATCGCTACCAATAACGCTGGCACAATCGTCCTGACAATCATGCCAAAGGTCGGCAATTGCGATAACCCGCCCAACACCACACTCACAGCAGTCAACAGCAACACCCCACGCAACAACGGTATCGCCTGTGTCGCCCGCACCAACGACAACACTCCAAAATACACGACAGCCACCAGCAAAATATCTAAAATTGCTAGGCTGCTAATACGTTGTATAACCCACAGGACAGTTTGGAGCATTGATAAATGAATGAATGGAGGAATGAGTGAATGAGCAATCACTCATTCACTCATTCGCTCATTTCAACAATTTAACTAAAATCGCCTTTTGGGCGTGCATACGATTTTCGGCCTGATCCCAAATGGCCGAATTGGCGTGATCGGCCACTTCGTCGGTAATTTCTTGCCCACGATGGGCTGGCAAACAGTGCATGACAATCGTGTCGGGACGGGCGTAGCTCATGAGTTGGGCATTAACCTGATAAGGCATAAACACCGGCATCTTGACCGCCGCCTCAGCCTCTTGCCCCATGCTGATCCACGTGTCGGTATACACCACATCGGCGGCTTCGATGGCCGCACGTGGGTCATTAATTTGGGTGACGCTGCCGCCAGTTTGGGCGGCAATCCATTGCGCCTTGGCCAATTCTTCGGCCCCAAGTTGGTATTGGGCGGGGCAACCAAGCGTCATATGCGCGCCAGAGTATGCGCAAGCATAAGTTAGCTCGGTCGCCACATTGTTCGCATCGCCAATAAAACTCACATTAACACCCTTCAACGCGCCACGTTGCTCATAAATGGTGATCATATCGCCGAGCGCTTGGCAGGGGTGCGAGGCATCCGACAACCCATTGATGACAGGAACCCGCGAAAATTGAGCCAACGTCACCAAATCGCTATGCGCAAATACCCGCGCCATGATGCCATCGACAAAACGCGACAACACACGCGCCACATCGGCCACACTTTCACGTTTGCCCAGCCCAATCTCTTCGGGGCCAAGATACAAGGCATGACCACCCAAATGACGCATCGCCATTTCAAACGACACACGGGTGCGCAATGACGGCTTGGTAAAGATCATCCCTAGTGTCTTATTTTTTAGCAATGGCGGGTTACCACCCGCTTTCCATTCACGTTTTAGCTCAATGGCATAGTGCAGCCATTCGTTAAACTCTGCCGGTGTTAGATCGGCGAGTGATAAAAAATCTCGTTTTGAAAACATAACAAGTTGATAGTTGATAGTTAATAGTTGATAGCCAAGCGTTAATAGTGAGGAGTTCAGCAATATAAGATTTTAAACAACTATTAACTATCAACTATCAACTATCAACGTTTTAGGGTGTCAGTGTAAGTGTGCTTTCGGCGTTGCGCTCAACATCGCTGCGCGACCAAAGTAGCGTATTGTATTTGATGTCGAGCCACGGCTGAATCATATCATCATAATGGCTTTGACCGGTATGCCCGCTCTGCCCGGTGGTGTGGATCAGCTCAGAGCGATTAAAGTCGGCGAGGTCAACAATCATACGCAACGACGGCAACGATGTCACCGCCAACGACTCATTGTGCCCAACCGCATTCACCGCCGCCGATGCCCCATCTGCCGCATATGGCCCACGATTGAGCAGTTGCTCAATTGGCGCCACCCCACTCTGCCCCAACGACTGATTGCGGAAGGTGGCGACATGCAATTTGCCCCATTGCCATTGTTTAAGATCAGCGCCGAGGCGGGTCTTAAGTTGGTCAATCGCCTCGTTAAACGACTTTGAAATCACTTGCGGTGCGGTTTCCTTGAGGTTCGGGGTATTCACATCGTCCCACCACGCGCCATTGGGGGCGAGCACAACATTTTTAACCGCAATACGGGTCGATGCTCCGGTAAAAATGCTCCGTTTTGCCAAATCAGCCCCCAAGTCATCATCAAAAATATTGTGCGCCAGCCGCAACCAAAAGGTCTCAAAAATAACGGCCCCGGTCGAGTTTCGCACCTGCTGCCGATCCCAATTCAGCATTTCTTGCCACGCGGCTTGCGCCAAGGCGCTGTCGGGGCCAGCAAAATCGATCGGCAGCTTTGCTAAAACGGGCAAAATATCGACGGCCAAACCCGATTGGCTATCGCCATGAATGGCCTTGATGTCTTCGGCAGACAATTTGTCTTTGGCGCGTAACATCTCAACAATACGCCGCGCCCGAAACCCATGATCCCAATCGGTTGAAATGTGATACGGGTATTTGGCATCGACCACCGCATTGTTAGCGGTGGCGATAAATCCTTCTTTGGGGTTCAAAATAGAGGGCAATTCGTCGAATGGGATATAGCCTTTCCATTCATACTCGCCGCCCCAACCCGGCACAGGCAAAAAGCCAGTGCCTTTGCTGCGCATGGGAATATTGCCCGGCGCTTGATAGCCAATATTGCCATCGACATCGGCATAGACAAAGTTTTGCGAAGGGGCCGCCCAATAACGCAAGGCATTGCGAAACTGCTGCCAATTTTGGGCCTTGTTTAGCTCGATAATGCTGCGAAAAAGCTCGGTTGGCTCAAGCGCCACCCAACGCAAGGCCGTCGGCGGCATACTTTTTAGCCCATCGTTTACGTCATTCAAAATGGGGCCATGCCGGGTGACGCGCACTTTGACTGTCACGGCGGCCTCGCCTGCCACCTTAATCGTCTCTTCGATCAAGCGTGCTGGCTCAAATTTGCCCTGAAATTCAAATTCGTCGGGGTTGGCTGGATTGGGCTTTTCGATGAACAAATCTTGCACATCTGGCCCAAGGTTGGTCACGCCCCACGCAATGCGCTGATTATGCCCAATCACCACGCCCGGCACCCCCGCAAACGACACGCCCACCACATCGTAGGGGCAAGCCGCGCTAACGATGCGGCAATGCAAACCCACCTGATACCAAATCGATGGCATTTGAATAGACAAGTGCGGGTCATCGGCCAACAGCGGCTTGCCGGTATTGGTCTTTGTGCCAGCAATCACCCAATTGTTGCTGCCAATGTCGTTGTTACGGTTGGCCGTGCCAATCAATGCGTCGAGGTCTTCGGCGTATTTAGCGAGCAGGTTGAGTTGGGGGTTGGTTGACTGGTGGATTGGCTGATTGGTGGATTGGGCAACGGTGTCTTTTTCTTCGGCGGTCGCCGAAGGTGCAATGACCGGCATGTCTTTGGGGTAAGGTGGCATGACCGCATTGAGCAAACCCTCGCCGCCCTTGTCGAGCAGAGCCGTGCGCAATAACTCATTGCTAAAACTATCGCCGCGCAAATCCCATGCCATCACCTTGGCCCAGCTTAGGGTATGTTTCGGCTCCCATGTCTCAAATTGCCAATTGCGCCCGATCAGGCCGAGAATACGAAATTCGACCCCCAACTGGCCCGGGCTGCGGCTGGCGGCATAGCCATTCACCCCGGCGGCATAAGCCTCAAGCGTTTCTTTCATCTCGCCGCTCAAATTGGCCTGCTCTTGCGCCGCCACGCGCCCCCAGCCAATGGTGCGAATAAATTTATCTTGCTCAAGTGTGCCTTTGCCAAACAATTCTGACAGCCGCCCTTGCCCGATACGCCGCCAAAACTCCATTTGAAAAAAGCGGTCTTGGGCGTGAACAAACCCTTGGGCGCGAAACAAATCGGCGGGGCTATCGGCGTAAATATGCGGCACGCCAAATTTATCACGGATGACCGTGACAGGCCGAGCTAAACCCGGCAAGGCCAAGTTGCCGCTGGTTTGCGGGAAAGATTCACGTAATACATAAACCCCCGCCCCCGCCCCCGCCAGCGCCAACACCACAATAAGCGATAAAAAAGCGACAAAAAATTTCTTCAAGCGTTGCATGGTCGAATTATAGTGGCGACAGGCGCATAATTTAGGCAGACGCCGCCCCTATTTGCCGCGCATGATCCTATTTAGGGGGCGGTTAGTTCGGCAATCATCGCGTCGAGCAATTGGCTGGCACGGGTGCGGGCAGTGGCAAGCTGGGCTTCGAGTTGGTCAACCAACGCCATCAATTCATCGACTTTGGCAACAATTCGGCGTTGTTCGGCGAGGGGAGGGAGTGCAATTGGGATACTATTCATCTTAGCCTGATTCATCTTTGGTTGTGCTGAACCAGTTACATATGGTTCAAGGTTTATTGCATTTATATATAGCGCGATAAATTTTAAAAAATCTTCAGAAATACCATCAAGCACATGAGCATGATTATTAACCCAATATTTACCTTGAGCAATAAACGCAATAGGAGTAGACCGGCTGATTAGATTTGCACCATCTTCACCAATAAGTAGAAGTGGTTTATCAAACAAATAATTATCAATCTTATCAATAATGCCTGACGCGCCATAATAATCATATATTTTTTTCTTTGTTTCGCGCACCTCTTTACTCACGGGAATCCGTTCTCCGTCTCTATTAATCATAATTTCGCCCAAGTGCACCCAAAACCAAGTTGGTGGCAAATCAAATTCACCCTCAATTGCATTCGTTGGCAAAACAAAAGTGGAAACACGAGATTTCCCCTCTCCTATCAATGAAGCTTTGTGTTTCACAATTTGCTTTACTAAAGTCCATGCCGGCTCATCATTCGAGTCTTGAGGCACAAGCTTGCCCTGCACCGCCAAGGTGAGAATTGACTTACGCAAATCGGCGGGCGCAACGGCAAAAGCTGGGTGAAAAAGCAACTCGAGGTTGGCAGGGGTGGGCGCATCGGCAAAACGGGCAAGGGCAGCGCGGGCCAGCGCCGCTTGCTGGGTTTCACGGGCTTGCAGTTGCACCTCTAGCCGGTCACACAACGCCATCAGTTCGTCTATTTTCGCCACAATTTGCTTTTGCTCGGCAAGAGGGGGGAGGGGGATTTTCTGAAGCTTAAGGGTATCGGTGTTTACAGCAGCTTGATTAATCCAACGGGTGCAAATTCGAGAAAAATAACCACTATTTCGTAAAAGTGTTAAATAGAAAACCACAAAATTGGGATGGAATCCTTCTTTAAGGCGAATTCGAGTAATATGATTACTAAAGCCAAACTCGTAATCGCAATCAACCAAACAAGTCTTCCCCACTAATTCTTGGCTATTGGTATTATTAAAAAGAATATCACCTGCTTTAATAGATGATCTTTGTAAATCAACCATCTGTGGGGCAACCCTCACGAGCAAATCAAAATTTAGAGTTCCAAGTGTAGAAATATTATGAGTACGAAGATGAACGTGTCCATTTTCAACCTGGTGATTTCTCGAACAAGCAAAGCCAGGGGTTATTAACTGAGCAATTGCTTCAATAGATTGGACAGCCCACCCTTCGGGCAACTCACTTCCTGTTGAATTTTTTCTTAAAAGCTTCCCTGTAAATGCTAATTTAAGTGCCAACTCCCGCAGTTTCGCCACCGCATTCGGCGCATCGGTAAACTGGTCAAATTTATCAAAAAAAGTCTCAAACGTCATATTACATTTTCCTGTTCGTGCATCCATTCAAGCAGTTTGGCCCGCAATAATTCTTTTGATGGCAAATAAAGTTGATATTCTGTTGCGTGAATATTGGCATCTTTGGGCAAGTTACAACCAACTGAGCACGTTGGGTATAAAAGAGGGATGTAATTGCCCAGAATCCTTCTGGGCAATTAGGGGCAATCGCGTTTGCCACTCCAAATAGAAACGCCGCATATATTCAAGGTTTGTCTTTGAAAACCCTCTGCCAAATTCATCGGTTAATTGCAGCGCCAATGCCTTGAGCAAGGCTGCACCATAGGCCGCCCGTTTTGCGCCTTTTTGTTCATAGGTGACAATTCGCCGCCCTATTTCAAAATTTGTGCGCACTTGCAATGTATTGACGGTTGTAACAACCCCATGCCGTGCAGATTGAATAAGCTGACGGACTTCGAGAATGAGCACAGCGATTTCTTCAAACGCTGCTTGAGGTAACACATTGCCATGTGTGTTTAGGTCCACCGATTGCTTCATCGCGTCAACGCCTCCATCAATTGCGCCTTTAACAAACCACGAGTCTCGACAATTTGGGCCAGCAGCTTTTCATATTCTGGCAGCAAATGATCAACATCGCCCAAGCCAGCGTCAGGCGTATGTGGGTTTTTAAGATCAAGGTTGTAATTACCGGCCTTAATTTGGCTAATGGGAACCCGCCATGCCTGCTCATTCTCTACCCGCTGATGCCACCATGCCCGCTCAGGCTCAAATTCTTCAATGCGAATCGGTTTACCCTTGTTATAACTCTTGGCCCCGGCAGGGTATGGATGCTCGTAATACCAAATTTCTTGCGTCGGCCCGCCTTTGCTAAAAAACAACAAATTGGTGCGGATGCCGGTATAGGGGTTAAACACCCCATTCGGCAAACGCACAATCGTGTGCAAATTGCACTCGGTAAGCAAGGCTTCTTTAATGCGGGTTTTTACCCCTTCGCCGAATAACGTTCCATCGGGCAACACCAACCCCGCTCGCCCACCCGGTTTCAAGATCTTCATCAGCAACACCAAAAATAAATCGGCGGTTTCGCGGGTGCGGAACTCGGCTGGGTAATTCGACTCAATACCGTCTTCCTCCATACCGCCAAAAGGCGGGTTGGTTACAATCACATCCACCCGCTCTTTGGGTCCCCAATTACGCAACGGGCGGGCCAATGTGTTATCGTGTCGCACACTGGCAGGCACATCAATGCCATGCAGCAGTAAATTGGTCATACACAAGACATGTGGCAAATGCTTCTTTTCGATCCCAGCAAAACATGCTTGAATAGCACGTTCATCTTCTTCGGTTTTGGCCTGTTTGCGCAAATGTTCAATAGCACATACTAAAAAACCGCCAGTGCCACAAGCCGGGTCGAGCACACTCTCACCAATTTGCGGGTTGACCTGCTCGACAATAAACTGAGTGACGGCGCGTGGGGTATAAAACTCGCCCGCATTGCCTGCCGATTGTAGGTCTTTGAGCAATTTTTCATAAATATCGCCAAACATATGGCGATCATCCGAAGCATTAAAGTCAATATCGTTAATTTTGTTGATGACCTGCCGCATTAAAGTGCCATTTTTCATATAATTGTTGGCATCATCAAATACATTGCGGATGAGGCTGCTGAGCTTATCGGCGTTGCCGGTCAAGGCCTTGAGATTGGGCAATAACGTGTTATTGACAAAATCGAGCAATGCTTCGCCGGTAATCCCCTCGGCATCGGTAGCCCATGCCGACCAACGCAACTGCGTTGGCAGCGGCGAGCGATAATCCTCTTGTAACATCGCCATCTCTTGCTCACGGTCGTCAAAAATTTTCAAAAAAAACATCCAACCCAATTGCTCAAGCCGTTGGGCATCGCCATAGGTTCCTGCGTCTTTGCGCATAATGTCTTGGATGGTTTTTACTAAATTAGATACATTTGCCATAATAATGATCGTTAAAACAGAATTTCATCGAAATTACGTCTTTTTTGTAAGGGTTAGGATAATAGTAAAACCGTCATTTCGAAGCGAAGCGAGAAATCTTTGCAAAACATACGCTTCTAGCCTCAATTTACACAAAGATTTCTCACTTCGCTCGAAATGACAAATTTACGCTTCCACTATCATCTTATCTCTTACAAAAATTACGTCTTTTTAAGTTGTTTTTAGACAGTGTTTCTTAAAACAATTTTTCGCCGAAATCACTATCTCAGGGTTGTTATGGGGCGGCAAAGCCGCCCCATAACAACCCTGAGATAGTGATTTCGGCTGACAAAAAAAGTGAAAATTGATTTAAGAAACACCCTTTTAGGATCAGCCCCAATTTGCGTTCAAAACGCTAACTAATACCCATTTTGATACAACGCGGTTTCAAGTGTGCGAATGGCGGTCAGATAAGCCGATTTGCCACCAAATGATTTAACGATTTCGACCGAGGTGCCAAACTTTGGGAACGGTGCAACTTTGAGGATATCAAGCGATTCGACCCGCTTCAACCCACTATCGGCATATTTTTCGAGTAAAGCATCCAGCACAGCGCGGGCCGTATCTCCATATTGGGCAAAAACATTGCGACGACGCACCTTCTCGGCACGCTCTTTGCGCGTGAGCGGTGGCTGATCAAAGGCAATATGGCAAATCAAGTCAAATGGGTCGTAATCACGTCCAACTTGCTCAGCCAACCCCTCCCAAATCATGCCTTTTTCGGCCAGTGCTTCTACAATTGCCTGTTTGCGGCTGGCATCGTTCCATACGTTCAAAAAACGGGTTAAGGTGGCATATTCTGTCCGCAACGTGCGCCGCGAATAATCGACAAGCGATTCAGTGATCAACCGCCCATGCCCATCTAAATATTGCACCCGCTCATGCAATACCCGCACCTCAACATCATTCACATAATATTTCAACATCCCTGTCCCACTAATCAGGGGTTCATCTGTTCCATGTTGCCCGCCCTCATTCGGTGCATCCATATTGACCGAGTTTGTCACATCATCAGGCGGCAAAATAGGGGCATCGTCACCGTCTGGCTCATAAATTTGCACCGGGTCGCCATCAAAAGTCGGGTCTGCAAACAAGGCAGTGGCACGCCTAAAATCCATAATGGTGAAATACAGCTTGCCGTAATCTACATTAATGCGTGTGCCACGCCCAATAATCTGCTTAAATTCGGTCATTGAGGCAATCCGGCGATCCAACACAATCAGCTTACATGTTTGTGCATCGACACCCGTACTCATCAATTTCGAGGTGGTCACAATCACTGGGTAGGGTTGTTCGGGGTCAATAAAATTATCAAGTTGGGCTTTGCCTTCATCACTATCCCCTGTAATCCGCATCACATACTTATTATTGGCCGCCGCCAAGTCGGGGTTATCATTTACCATCGCCTGTCGCATCCGTTCGGCATGTTCAATATTTTCGCAAAAAATAATAGTCTTGGCAAACCGATCCGTCGCCCGTAAAAACTGGCTGATCTTGGTGGCAACTAAGGTCGTGCGTTTTTCAAGCACAAGATTGCGGTCATAATCATGATCATTGTATTCGCGGTCTTCAATCACCTGACCATATTTATCGGTCTGCCCTATTTCAGGTCGCCAACCCTCTAGGTCTTTGTCTAGCCCAATCCGAATGACTTTGTATGGGGCGAGAAAACCATCCGAAATCCCTTGACGCAATGAATAGGTGTAAATTGGCTCGCCAAAATACTCGATATTTGAAACCTCTTTGGTTTCTTTTGGGGTGGCGGTTAAGCCGATTTGGGTAGCCGATGCAAAATATTCGAGCACCTTACGCCATGCGGCATCATCAGCCGCACTGCCACGATGACACTCATCCACAATCACCAAATCAAAAAAATCAGGCGAAAACTGGGTGTAAATATTTTGCGCCTCTTCATTGCCCGTTACCGCCTGATACAAACATAAATAAATCTCAAACGCCTTATCTACCGTGCGATTGGTAATTTTGGTCATGGCTTGCCCAAACGGCTTAAAGTCATTGGTCTTGGTCTGATCAGCCAAAATATTGCGATCAACCAAAAACAAAATACGCTTCTTGGCTTTGGCTTTCCACAACCGCCAAATAATCTGAAATGCTGTATACGTCTTGCCAGTGCCAGTTGCCATCACCAACAAAATACGATTTTGCCCCTGCGCAATGGCATCGACTGTACGATTAATGGCGATTAATTGATAATAGCGCGGGGTCTTACCAGCCCCATCATCATAATAATCTTGGGTGGCAATTTCGGCTTGCACCCTGTTAAACCCTTTGGCAGCGCAATAACGTGCCCACAACTCAGCCGGGGTTGGGAATTGCGCAAGCGGGATTTCGCGAGTCACTACCCCACTCATAACAGTCCGATCATGCTCAAGAAACGCATCCCCATTTGAGCTATAGGCAAATGGCACATCCAAGATTTCTGCATATTCCAACGCCTGCTGCATACCAGCGCCAATCGAATGATTGTTATCTTTAGCCTCAACCACAGCCAGCGGCAAATTAGGCTTGTAATACAAAATATAATCGGCTTTTTTTGCAATCCCGCGTTTCACAACCTGCCCGCGCACGATAACATTCCCTTTGGTGAAATACGCCTCCTCACGAATTTGCGTCATACGATCCCATTTATCAGCATTCGTGCCAACAATCGCAGGGGTGATAAATTTAGTGCGGATATCGGCTTCCGTCAACGCTTTTTTGTCCATAGGCAATCGTTACTAATCAGAGCCGATTGTAATCGAGTCGCTTCTAAGACAAAATTTGGGAGTGCCATACTGAGTGTGGTTAAACTGAGGGTTGATGGGGTGGCGAAACCAATCCTAATACCTCTTCTAAACTGAGAGATCGCCCAGCCTCAAACAATATATCAAAATCAACTTTTGGCAAAGTCGCTTGCACATATGCAAGCAAAAACTCGTAATGCAATTGTTCAATAGGAAACGCTCGCGCCCGTTTAGCCTGTAAACGGGTAGCGTATGCCCCTAATAATTTAGCATTATTGGTCATGTCGATCACAAATATATTCAACGCGAGTAAACAATCTAACATAGCCAATTCGTTCCCAGCTTCTTCAAAAAGCACATACGCTTGCTGAAGGTGTGATATCGCCTCGTTACCGCGTCCTTGCCGTTGTAAGACACAACCAAGACCATAATTCGCCCATGAAACCCGTTGTTTGTGCTGTGATCGATTTGAAACCAGCAAACTCTCACGGTAATAGGGTTCGGCTTTTAGGTCATTTTTTAAACATGCCCAAGTATCGCCTAATACATAAAGCACCAAACCCAAATAATTTAAATTGCCAAAACGACGCCACGCGCCAAGATCATGTTCATAACGGGCACATAACCGCCTAAAATCGGCAATATTAACGCATAGCATTGTTGGGTTAATCCTGGGCGGCATCAGGGTCATTGTCTCTCGCCATACCTCACGCAGTTGCCAGCTTTCTTCAAATAAAGCTTGGGCATTTTCAATTTGATACCCCGCCTGCGACATCAGAAAAGCAGCCGTCTCAAGGGCATAAATCAACATCACTGCATCGGCACTGCGCCGCGCTAACTGTAAACTTCGCAACCCAAATTTGACTGACAAATGCAAATCATCCGCTTGCCATGCTACAACCGATGCCCCGCGGCAAATTTCTGCACCACGTCGGGTCTTATCAATATCTCCATCCTCAAAAATCTGACACCCAAGCTCATATAATTGACTCAACCATGGCAAAACCTGTCGGTTATATATTTGGTATTCCCAGAAATGCCCTAACGCATAAACAAATCGATAACAAGAATCGATATCGGCCTGCCCCAATGCCCAATCCATCGCCATCATCAAGTTATAGTGTTCAGCATTCAAACGCGCCATATGGCTTAGCCGATCTGGCCCAGTTAAATGGGGTCTGGTAGTCTCTGCCAGAGCCAAATAATAAGCCAAATGGCGCATCATTCCACCATTCCATTCACCAAAATCATGTAACCGTGCCTTTGCAAACTCGGTTAGGCTATTGAGCAAAACAAAGTAAGGGACAGGTTGTAGGGCAACCCGTTTAACCAAATTGCGGCGCACCAACAAACTCAAGTGGTCGGCATTACACCCAAGGCTCGCCGCCGCATCAGCCGAAAAATTGCCACTAAAACACCCCAAGGTTCTAAATGCCTGCTGATGCACTGAGTCAAGCAACTGATAACTCCATGCAATAGCATTATGTAAGGTACGATGTCGTTCTGGCAAATCGGCGGCACCCTGATACTGTAATGCAACATTAGTGCGTGCCAATAAATCAAAAATTTGTTGTGGCGTGTTTACCGTAACCCGTGACGCAATAAGTTCAATTGCCAATGGCAAAAAATCAAGCCGTTGACAAATACGACGCACAATGTAACTATTTTGCTTGGTCAACCCAAATGCATCATCGGCAGCCTTAGCGCGGCTTTCAAACAACTGAATAGCATCTTGCTCAGACAATGCTTGCACCGCAATCACTTGTTCGGCTCGAATTTGCAACGGCTCTCGGCTCGTAACCACAAAATGTAAACACGAACAAGCCGCTAATAAATCGGCAATCTGCCGCGGCACTAGGTCTTGGCCTAATAATTGTTCTAGGTTGTCAAGCACAATTAATAACGATTGATCGCGTAAGTGTCGCATCAAGGTTTCAAAAGCCGAGCGACCATCTACATTAGGCAACGCAACATTTAATGCACTTAATAATACCGGGATCACCTGAACCGGGTCGATGAGATGCGCACATGAGATAAATTTTGCGACCCGCGCTTGAGCCGCAAATTGGGTCGCCACTTCGAGGGCCAAGCGTGATTTGCCAACTCCGGGTGGGCCAACCAAGGTCAACAACCGTCCCTTGTGTTTTTGCAAATGCATCATCACATGCGCAATATCATGCGTACGGCCAATTATCTCGGTAGGTGGGATGGGCAAATCGTTAAAAGCCAAAGCCGACGAGGCCGAGCCAAGTGCCGCGTCTGGATCAGTCAGCTTGGACGCTAAAACCTCATGTATTTGGGATTGCAATTCTTGTTGCAGCAAATCGAGCAAACGGCTTAAGGCGGCAGCATCATTGTGCAACCCCAATGGTTTTGCAAACAAAGCAGTGATGGCTTGGGGATCAGGCAATTGCTGATTATGTTCATAACGATTAATCGTCGTCGTGCTATACCCAACCTCAATCCCCAGAGCCTGTTGGGTTAAGCGGGCGCGTTTACGCAAATATTTGAATAAATCTCCAAACGTAGTGAATTGGTGAAGCATATCAGCGGCTATGGTCATCACGAAAATTTCACGCAAAAAATGACAACTTTTCAGCGTGGTTAGCGTTTAATTTTGTTGCACTATGTTCAAGCACAAATCATTTACATTTATTCCCTTAATTCTCATAATGATATTGGCGACGCTAGGCAGTGCGGCAAATGGGCCAGCCTATGCGACATATTTACCCCAAGCCGCCCAAATACCCAACACTTGTAATAGCATTGCAGGCTCAGCTAGTTTTCCTAGCCCAAGCACAATCAATTTTGACGATTTAGGCAATGCCCAAGCCGTTGGCAACCATTATCAGGCCAGTTATGGCCTCACTTTTGCCAATGAGCCGACCTCACGGGTGCAAACCTATGCTGATTATGACCCTGAGCCAACCAAATCCCGTTCAGCCCCTAATATTATCTTCCATTATCCTGATTTTCCCAATACCAGTATCAATGTGCCAATGTCATTTACCTTTAGCAGCCCCAAATCACATATTGGCATGTATGTTGGCAACGGCGATTTTGGCGACATTACGGCGACTCTTATTGCCTATGACAGCAATATGAATGAATTATGCCGCAATATTTTGAATGATGTGCCTGTTAGCCCCACTTCATTTTTAGGAATTCACGATAGCGCTGGACGTATCCGCACCCTCACACTCGATTTTGGCAACTCCCCGGCCTCAGAGCTAATCGACGATTTGATGTTTGCCTACGCACCCTCGGCCAGCAACACGGCCACGGCGACAGCCACGGCCACACGCACCCCAACCCCGACAAAAACATCGCAATCCGCGACCCTCACGCCAACTTCTACCCCAACATCTTCGCCTACTGCCACACGCACCCCGACCCCAACAAAAACATCACAATCCACGACTATCACACCAACTTCTACCGCAACTCGTACTCCCTCGCCCACACCAACCCGCACTTCAAGTCCTACGCCAACATCCACCCCAACCCCTAGCAGCACCATAAACGACTCCATTTGGGATTTTCTAGATCCTAATGAAGTTGTTTGGCGCTCAGTACGCAATCAAAACGACGCAACATATAGTACTGATTTGAATTTGACGGCCCAAGCGGGTAATGTAGTACGTGACCTAGAGGTTATCGAAATGAATGGAGAAATACGCTACAGCGCAACATGGCAGCGTAATATTGACAATCGCCGCTGGGGCACTTTACGTGATCGTACTTTCGTGCAATTTTCAAACGATCTCCTTAGCTATCAAAATGACGGCTTTATTTTAATTGATCAAGAAATATATCAAGTAGGCGAACAATTACGCATTGCAGGCGTGTGGATTCCAAACAAAGAAAACTTGCGCTCGGCCAATTATCGTAATGAAACCTTCGCCGTTCATTCAAATTATTTTGTTACATTTCGCGATAGTGGTTTGCTACCCATCGATTTTGATGTGCGCAGCAGCAGTGATGGATTGCGATATTCAGGGGTATGGATTGAAAACCGCGAAGGGTTGAGTTGGGAGATTAGCCGAGATCGCACACTTGCACAATTTGAAAACGACCAAAACCGGCTCGGTAGCACCCATCGCATCGCCAGTTTTACCACCTATTGGCATCAAGGACAACAATATTACTCAGCGGTATGGATTGAAAACCGAAATCAAAGAGAATGGGTCTTGATTAAAGACCTAAACACCAAACAATTTAATGATGCTTGGACACAATATCGGGACGAAGGTTATCGTCTTACCCATCAGGAGGTATACACCTCACCCACCGGATATCGTTATGCCGGTATTTGGCGACAAAATAGCATTCGCCCACAATGGAGTCTTGAGAACACCATCGATCAGCAAGTCCGCAGGTTTATGCGCAGCAATTTTGATGTTCCCGGGGTTAGCGTCGGTATCGCCATCAGCAACGAGCTGGTTTATCTTAAAGGGTTTGGGTTTGCCGATGTATTTGACCAAAAAAATGCCAATTCACGCACCATTTACCGTATGGCATCGGTCGGCAAAGCGATTGCCGGAACCATGTTTATGGACATGGTCGAAGATGGCAGCATATTTTTTACCGATACGCTACGCACCTATACCCCAACCATCCAAGCCAGACATATTAATCACGAACTGCGCGATTTGGTATCGCATCGTTCAGGGGTGCGGCATTACACCTGTAATTGGCCAGCCCCCTGTAATAATGACGTAACCGCTTTTGTCACCACCCAATTTAATGACGCGACATCAGCTTCACAATTATTTATCAATGACCCACTCGTAGCACAGACAGGTATAACAGTTCACTATAGCTCACATGCGTTTACCATGTTTGGCATGGGCTTAGAGTATGCCACTGGGCAAAACATCAATCAAATTTTTGCAAACACTGTAACCAATCGTTATGGGTTGCCAACGCTACGCCCCGAAAACCGCGCCATATTTGATGAAAACCGCGCCACCACCTATAGCGTAACCTTCCCAATCACCCTTATGCAAGGTCTCTTTGGCGTTCCAACGTTCATCACCACCCCAGTTAATGTTGAAGTCGTTCCCGACAATATCAGTTGGAAAACCCTCGGGGGCGGTTTAGAATCAAACGTGCTCGATTTAACCCGCTTTGGCATGAAATTGCTCAACTATGAAATATTAAATCAAAATTCTCTCAACACCCTTTTTACCCCACCAGATGCTTTGTCTAATTTTTATGCAATAGGCTGGGATAGCCCAAGCAGCCAACCTGCCGGCGGCACAAGCTTACGTAGCCGCCGAGGGTCACAATTAGGGTCACGCGCAGCCATTAATGTCTATCAAAATCCAAATATCGTGGTTGTGGTGATGAGTAACCGCGATGACCCGCCCGATCAAATTTTAGGCAACCGCATTATTGCCCCCGATCTTGCAGGTAACATTGGAACGGCTATCTTAAATAACCGATTGGGCAATTTCAACCAACTGCGCAGCCAACGTAATGTGCATATACCGCTCAACAATCGATATCAAAAACTAGCAAATGAAGATGCCGATGAACCCAATAGCGAAAGCGGCCAACCCATGTTTGCCGCCACCGCCACCGAGCTGCCACCCCCCAACCGCCCGCAACCAGTCATGATGACCGAAATGATGATGCCCGAATACCCTCTACCCGATACCGCACCACAATATATACAGCATTTATCGTTGCTAATACGCTAAGATAATATAGTTTAGCTTCCCAATAAATAAAACAAGTTTTTGTCGAAATCGCTATATGATCTCGACAAAAACTTGTTTTATTCCCACCGTTTTATTGAAAAGATACAAAAGATACTTGAAAATTTAAAATGTAAAATTGAACCTATCTGATAAATTCTGCATTTTAAATTCTCAATTCTCAATTGTTATGCGCCACACAGAAACCCAACTCACCACCGCCGACGGACTCAAGCTTTATGCCCAAACATGGCAACCCGATACCGCGCCCAAGGCTTATGTTGCCTTGGTGCATGGATTAGGCGAACACAGCGGGCGCTATGCCCATGTGGCGGCGCATTTAGCCGCACACGGCTACACCACCCACACCTTCGACCTGCGCGGGCATGGCAAATCGCCCGGCCAACCACGTGGCTATGTCAATTCATTCGATGACTATGTGACCGATGCCGAAGCGCTGGTGAAATCGGTGCAAGCGGCGGCGGCGGGGCGATCCATTTTCTTGATGGGGCATAGCATGGGCGGGGCCATTGCCACGCTGTATGTCATCACCCGCCAACCCAATCAAGTCGGCGGGGCGGTCAATGGCCTCATTCTCAGCAGCGCCGCGCTCAAATTGGCCGATGATGTGCCACCCATCCTGATCAAGTTGTCGGGGGTAATCAGCAAATTAGCGCCCACCCTCGCCACCATGAAGATCGACCCCAAGACCATCTCGCGTGACCCTGAGATTGTAAATAATGCCGGAAATGACCCGTTGTGTCATTATGGCGGCACTCGCGCCCGCACTGGGGCCGAGCTTGTGCGTGCGATCAATTTAATTGCGGCAGGCGCTGGCAGCATCACCTTGCCCATTTATCTCTTTCATGGCACGGTCGATAAACTGACCAACCCCGAAGGCAGCAAACAAGTCTATGCCAAGGTGGCCTCTGCCGACAAAACCCTCAAGCTTTATGAGGGCGCTTACCACGAAACACTCAACGACATCTGCAAAGCCGAAGTGCTGACCGACCTAACCGCGTGGTTGAATGCGAGGAGTTGATAGTTGATAGTGATAGTTGATAGCGTGGAACTACTATCAACTATCACTATCAACTATCACTATCAACTATCAACTACCGACCCCCAACTGATAATAACGGGGATAAGGCTGGGTGCCGAAACGGGTGAGCAACAACGCGCCCAAACCAAGCGACGAAGCGCCGAGGCCAAGTAGCCAACCAAATACCGGCAATGCGCCAAGCAACGCCAAAGCAAAAGCCCCAATGGCGGTCTGCACGAGTGGGATGCTGTTATTTTTACCAAAGCCTTTGAGCAGCCATGCCCCAAAAATGCCAGCACCAACCACCCAACCCAACACAATGCCTGCCGCCCACGCCAACGATGCCACAATCGAGAGCGGAATGAGACAAATGGTGATGGCCATTAGCACGACCAAAATAGGCACAGCCACCCAAGTTAATACACCAATGCTCCCGGCCACCAGCCATTGCCCATGCGCCACATTTGCCATACGCGCATATTGATTCGGGAAAATCGCCATCGCCACAATCGCCAACACAGTCATAAACAAAGCGTGTGAAATTGAATCACCGATCCATTTCAATCCTAAGGGGTCACTGCTAATGCGCCAATTGCCGCGACGTAAGAAAGCGCCTAAACCATCGGGGTCGCCATCATCGGCGATGACACTGGCAAACCAGCGCCCAAAACGGTTAAACAACCCCAATTCGCTCGGTAATGACACGCTCACCCCTGCGCGTTTGGCATCGCTGGGGGCGGGGCTGCCAACGACGGCCCCACGATCACGGCTAATATTGCCAGCGACCACATTTTGTTTGCCGCCCACTTTGGCCGAGCTACGCAAATTGACATTGCCGCCAATCACATTAATATCGCCATCGATACTGCCCAATACCTCGACATTGCCGCCAAAGACATTGACATCGCCCTTGACACGGCTGCTTTCTTCAAGTTTGGCACTGCCGCCAAACACGCTCAAATCACCACTCACCACCTCGCCCGAAGCCAGCGTAAAGTTGTTGCCAAACACCAATTGGTCGCCGTCATCGGTTAGGCCGCTCGTCACCAATGGCACTTGGGGCAATTCGGCATCGGCCAAAGCCATATTTACCGGCCCTGCAAACAACGCCCCTAGCACAAGCAACAAAGAGAAAATTTTCTTGCTCATAGTAAATTTAAAATGAGGCGGGGGTAAACCCAGCCGATTGTGGCATTGGCCGATAGATTGCTACCATTGCTACCACCCACGCCACCACAATGGCGATACCAGCCAGCAGCCCAGCCCATGCCGAGGGTTGACGCAATAAAGTTCGTGTCACCGCTGCAATTGCCCCCATCAAGCCAAAGAAAAACGAACTTAAACTGCGCAAAAATGCCAAAAAGGTGTTGACCTCGGCCCGCTCTAGCGCAATCAACATAAAGCGCAGGGTTGGCGATGCGCTGACCAGCACGCCAACCGCCACCACGACCAACACGCCCATCAACCCCAACAAAAACGCCAATTGCCACACCCAAGTTGGCGGCAACGTGGCTGGTTTAGCGGCCTGTTTTGCCAAAGCAGGGGCTAATATTTGGGGCGAATAAATGGCGTTCATCACATTGAGGGTCAACGAAGTTGGCACAGATGGCATCGGCAGCGTCAACAATGCGGCATCATTGGCCTGCATTTGCGCAAACAAGGCCCGCGCATCGGGGTGCATGTCAAAATAACCCTCAAGCGTCTGTCGTGCTTCGTCGTTGATGTCGCCTTCTAAGGCCATCATCATCAGGTCTTCAAATTTTTCAACTGGCATATTATTCATAGTGCACCTCCAACTTTTTTGCCAAGCTCGATTCGGCCAATGTGCGGCGCGCCCTAAAAAGCCGTGATTTTACCGCGCTAACGGTGTTATGGGTGGCGGCGGCGATCTCGTCGTAGCTCATGTCACCCCAATAATGCATGATTAACATGCTGCGGTCTTCTTCTGGCAGCGTGCGCAACATCTGCATCACTAAGCGTTGTTGCTCATTGGCCTCAGCCGTCTGGTCGGGCAATGGCTCGGCGCTTTCAATTTGTTCAATCACATCATTAACAGCGCTATCGCTATCGCCATCTATCGATGGATTGGCACGGTCTGTAAATGACATTGGCTCAATCTTGCGTCGGCGCAAGCGATCGATACATAAATTTGAGGCAATGCTCATCACCCATGTCTTAAATTTCCATTCAGGCTTATAGCTGCCCAAGCGGGTATAGGCTTGCAAAAATACATCTTGCGCCGCATCCTGAGCCTCGGCAGGGTTGCTCAACATACGCAATGCCAAGTAATACACCCGCTGTTGATGCGCCTCGACCAAAGGTTCAAACGCAGCACGATTGCCCGCTAAGACCGCTTGCACCAACGCGGCATCTGGGTCACTGCTGACGTTTGCGGTGGCACTCAAAGCGACATCTTTC
>CAMDWA010000080.1 GCA_945877855.1 Thermoflexus hugenholtzii JAD2
GTTCCTTTGTTGATGCTTGCTAGCGTTGCTATGATTGCTTCGACTGTTTTGTATACTGCGGGGGGATGTTGTTCTTCTTTTTTTTTCATACCCTCTGTTTTACTACAGATTTGAACAACATCCCTACTTTTAGACTAAACTACTGATAAATACAACCAACGAATCAATTCGTAGCGTTTTATCGCGTTGGATCTCACGAGTACCAGCCAGCTTAATCGAAAAACGCCCAATATTGTTGGTGAGAAAAGCCCAAAATGAATACTATTCATCAAATTATGCGGCTGTCAGCTTGATTTTAGGGCGTGCCAAAGCATTATTAGCCACCTTAACCACGCCGATCAGTGTGGCTGAACAAACTACATTACAAGGTGATATTTCGGCACTACAAATGATGCTGGCATTCTGGAAAGGCGATATTCATTCGGCATTAAAAGAAGCCGATCTTGCGCTTGCGTGTATGTCGATTAACAATAGGCGAATGCGGTGCGAAACATTAATCTATCTCGCATCATTAAAATCTATTTTAGGCGATGTGGCTGGAGCCAAAAAGCTGATCAATGATGAATTGGCACAAGTGTATGACAAAGATACAAAAGCAGCGCGTTTGTTATATGTTGGGTTAGGCAATATTGCGCTGGCTGAAGGCGATTTAAGCCATTTGTATGCAATTGGCGACAAAATTGAAAATTTAAATAACAATGCAAGTGCCGATAATTTAAGCTTAAGTTGGAGTTATTATTATCGAGGCTTGGTTTGTTATGAGCGCAACCAATTACAGGCCGCGGCTGACTTTTTTGCCAAAATAGAAGCCTTTCGCTATGAGGCGAATTTGCAGCTATATATCGTTATGTCACTTGTGCGTGCCCTCATTCTTCTCATTCAATCGCAACAAAACCCCAAGAGTGACCGGCATACACTTGATCATCAGGTTAGCCAACTGATACAAAATGCTCATATGGTGGCCACGGAACAAGATCATAATGCATTGCTACGAACCTGCGCGATATTTGAGGCACGTTTAGCATGGGCACGTAACGACAAACGAGGCGCTCAACAACAATTACAAAAAATCGATTGGTCGGTCAAGGAAACCAACACTTTATTTTTTGCAAACAGCAAAATTAATAAACTCTATGCGTTGGTTTTGCAAGAAGATGATGCATCTGGCGCCGAGGCGTTGCAAATATGTAGCGATAGTTTGCAAGAAAAACAAACGCTGCGCAATCATTGTCATAAACTCTATTTTCAGGCGTTTAGGGCTACCATTTTGTGGCGGCTAGGCCAGCTAAATGAGGCAATCATTGCCCGCGATATTGCCCTTGGTTTGGCTCAACCAAGTGGCTATATTCGTGTGTTTGTAGATATGGGCCAGCCAATGGCACATCTGCTACACGATTACCCCGTAGCACGTGAATATGATCATTTTGTAAAAGAGATTCAAAAAGCACTAAGTACAGAATTTACTGCAAACAAATGCTCAAGTAACATCGCCCTGCAGACATTAATTGCGCCGCTTAGCGACCGCGAATTAGAAGTGCTGAAGCTGCTCGCCCAACGCCTTACCCGCCCCGAAATTGCCACTCGGCTGATGATTTCATCGAATACAGCCAAAACGCATATTCACAATATCTATTCAAAACTTGGTGTCGATGATTATCGTGCCGCCATTGTTAAAGCTTGTGAGATGGGGTTAGTGGATGAGCCTTGAGCCGTGGGCCGTGAGCCTTGAGCCATGAGCCATGAGCCGTGGGCCGTGAGCCTTGAGCCGTGAGCCATGTTCTCAATCGTATCAAAGCTCAAGGCTCAAAGCTCAAAGCTCAAAGCTCAAGGCTCAAAGCTCAAAGCTCAAGGCTCAAAGCTCAAGGCTCATAAAATTAGGACAAATAGACTTGATATTTAAAGGTATTCCAGAGTAAAATCATAATCAATGAGTAATAAACTGTCATGCTCATCAGCTTATTACAGACAGTTCGATGAATAAAATTTGGAATCGACCGGAATGGTTAACACGTCAAACACTCATTAATCGCCTCGAAGCTGGATTAAGTAAGAAACTAACCCTTATTTCAGCTCCTGCTGGGTTTGGAAAATCGACTTTGGCCCGGCAATGGTTGTCTCATCATCAAGCTAAAGTGGTGTGGATATCTTTATCTGCCGATGATAATCAACTTGATCAATTTATTTCACATATTTCACGAAGTATTCGCGCCATGCTACCTAGCAGTAGCTCATTTGGCTTCGATGTCGATAATGCATCCAAATCGCCGAATAAAGAAGCCATATTGAACATGATGCGGCTGAAAATAAGCCAAATTACCGCCCCGCTGATTTTGTTATTTGATGATTATGAGGTGATTGATAACCAAGATTGCCATGAGGTGCTGCAACTATTGATCGATTTGCCACGCAACCCGCAGCAGCAATTGTATATTGTGATGCTTACACGTATCGACCCGCCTTTGAATTTAAGCCAACGCCGTGTACGGGATGAAATAAATGAATTACGCCCTCTCGATTTGCAATTTTCATTACAAGAAACGCAGCAACTCATCAACAAAACGTTTACGGGTGAGCAAATGCTTCGCGCAAGCGATATTGAAATATTGCATCTACGCACCGAAGGCTGGGCCGCAGGCTTGCAATTATGTCAAATATTGCTTTTAAGCAATATTCAACGCGAACAATTTTTGCAGCAATTTTCAGGCAGCACCCGCCTGATACGCGAATATTTGATTGAGCAAACTTGGATGCAGCAATCGCCCGATATACAAATATCGCTCATGGCCTCGGCTTTACTCGATCGTTTTAATGCAGCGGTATGCGATGCGATGCTTGACCAGCAAAACGCAGAAAGCAGCCATAACATCGAATATCTGGAGCGCGCCAACCTCTTTCTTGTAGCGCTTGATTATGAAAGCCGATGGTATCGCTATCATCATTTATTTCGCGATTTTTTGCGTCATCAAGCCCAGTTGCAATTGGGCGATACCAAGATCGCATTATTGCGTTGCAAAGCGGCTAAATGGTTATTGAGCGCCGGATTTTATGACGAAGCGTTTGATCTGTTTATCGCAGCGCAAGATTTTGAACAAGCCGCCGAGATTATTGAACAATATTTTTATCGACAAATAGAAGACGGGTCAGTTCGTATTACCCTAAAACGTTGGTTGTCGGCACTGCCAGTCGATTTCATTCAGCGCCGACCGGGGTTATTGGTGCGCCAAGCCCAATATGACTATTACATTTCTAATTTTGCCGCTGTGCCTGCATTATTAAACCTTGCAGAAACCTTATTGAACGATCAAAGCGACAACATTCCTCAAAATTTACATGACGTATTTCAAAAAGACATCGCAGGGCTAAGACTAATATTGGCATTTTGGCACGGCGACTACAATTTAATCTTAAAAGTGAGCGAGACTTTTAAGCCACCCTATTCAAGTGACCCTGAATTTTTTAATTATGAGCCATTACTGTATTATGCAAATGCAAAAGCACTTTTCGGTGATGTCGTCAATGCCCGCAGAATATTAAACGAAGCCATTGCCCAAGTCCCAAACAAATATTCAAAGGCTGTCCGAATGCTAAATTGTTCACACGGTAGCATATATATGTATATGGCCGAACTCGATAATATGGCCCAAACCGGCAAACAAATTTTAGCCTTGCGCTCAGCCGACACGGCTGAACATGTCAGTGAATGTTGGGGCTATTATTTTCAAGCCTTGGCTTGCTATGAACGGAACCAATTACGATTGGCGGCTGAATATTTAACCCAAATCGAGCCTTATCCTTACGAATCCAATATTTCTGTATATATCCATGCTTTATTGATTCGTGCGCTTATCGCCCAGTTGTTACAAAATGAACAAGACCCAGCTAAAACACCAAACGCCGAAAGCATTGGTTATTTGCAAAAAGCACGCAACCTAGCCAATGAACTGGCGAGTAAATCGCTTTTGCAAAAATGCCAGTCATTTGAAATACGTTTGGCTTGGGCTTGCAATGACGCCGCCAGTGCGCAACAATATTTAAATACAGCCAATTTGCAAGTTTCAGAAGCGACCAGCACTTATTTTTTGGTTAATCGGCTTAATGAGTTATATGGTTTAATCATTCAACCTGATCTTGCCATGTTAGATAAAGCACTCGAAATATGCACCATTGCTGAGCAAGAATTTCAAACCATTCAAAATTGTCTGCAAAGGTTATATTATCTGGCTTTTGCCTCGGTTATTTTATTTCGGCTGGGTCGGGTCGATGAAGCCCTAAAAGCCCGCGATGGGGCACTTGAGATCGGGCACGCCAGTAAATATATTCGCGTTTTTATCGATATGGGGCCACCCATGCAACAATTGTTACGAGATTACCCTGCATCTCGCCATGCTGATTATGTCAACCTGCTGCTTACAGCCTTTGACACATCGCCCCCAAGTGTCACATCAAACAAACAAAACCATAACGCCGATTTGCTTTCTGCCCGTGAGTTAGAGATATTAGCCCTCCTTGCTAAACGTTTCACCCGTTCAGAAATTGCTAACCAATTGTTTATATCACCAAACACAGTTAAAACTCACATTAGCAATATCTATTCAAAACTTGGGGTTGCCAATTACCGTGAGGCCATTGCCCAAGCCCATGAGCTTCATTTGTTGTAATATGCGTATCTTCTCAATAAAGTGAGGTAAATAAAATAAATTTTCGTCGAAATCACGATATGGCCTTTGATGGCATGGGCAAAGCCCATGCCATCAAAGGCCATATCGTGATTTCGACATTACACCGTTGGGGGCTGCCCCCAATTATTGAGCACTTCGCCCTATCCCACAAACCGCGCTGGGTCAAATTGGCGAATGTCGTAAATGCTGCCATGATGCAAGGCCAATTGCGCCAAAATTTTGCCACACAACGGCGCAAATTTATAGCCCGTGCCACGCCAACCCGACCCCAAAATCAGGTGTTGATAGCCCGGCAACGCGCCAATGATGAAATGGTCATCCGAAACCATGTCATATGAGCAGCCCTCCATCATCGGGTCATCGATCCGCTCAATTTGGGTAAAGCCCGGCAAACATTCGCGGATGAAATCTTCGGGGCGCTGAATGACCGATTTCACCGGATCAAAATCTGCTGGATGATAAAACCCGACCTTTACACCCGGCATATGTCCGACATAAATGGGGTGACCATAAGCCCCAACATCTAAATAAGCAAACACGGGCAAGGTATCAGCGTTATACAAATGGGCTTGCCCTGCCGGTGGCACAAAATAGGCCCAATCGGGCTTCACCATCGTCAGTGGCAAACGATAATTGCCGATGCCATTAATCGTTGGCAACAATTCATTGATCCAACGCCCCGGCGATAGCACCGCTTTACGGGCATAAATGGTGTTGGTAGCCGTCTCAATCGTCACGCCATCGGCCCCTTCGATGATACGCTGCACCTCGGTGTTTTCGAGAATTTGCACATTGTTGGCACGGGCATGAGCTAACAAAGTGCGGCGAATGGCGGGCAACGCCGTCATGCCAGCATGAATATCGAGCGAAGCATAATCGGCATCAAACTGCGGGTAAGTGGCTTGCAAAGCGGCGCGGTCAAATTCGCGACAAGCAAAGCCGAGGTCAGCAATATTTTTGTGAGCCAAGGCCGCATACGTTTTATTCAGGTTGGGCGTGATGGCAGACTTGGCGATATTCAAACAACCCGTTTCGACAATCAATTGCTCATCTGTCGTGCGCTGTAGCGCATCCCATAACGTGCGGGCCTCGTGCGCCAGCCGCGCATAAAAGGGGTCGAGATAGTCATTGCGAATAGAGCGCGTTTCGCCGGTAGACGAAGCGAGCAAATGCCCAATAGAATGGCGTTCGATGATGGTAATTTTGCGGGCAAATGGTGCTGCATAATAGGCCGTCATTAGCCCCATCACCCCAGCCCCAATAATAACAAGGTCTTGGCGAACTTCGTCATTGGTTGATTGTGTGTTCATTGGGGTAAGATTCTACTCAGAAAATGCAAACATTGAACGTTACTTCTATTTTGGCGGGCAATATGGATGCGATTTATGCCCGTTTAGTCGCATCGCTTAGCCTACGCACCCAAATTCCGCTCAATTATTTGGCGTTGCCCGATTGGGCCGCCCGTGAACAATTGTTTAACACTGGCAATGCCACTTTTGGCATGATGTGTGGTTTGATCTATACCCACAAATCATCTCAATTTGACCTGTTGGCTGCGCCGGTCATGGCCGCCACCCGCTATCACAATCAGCCGGTTTACTTTTCAGATGTGATTGTGCGGGCCGACAGCCCCATTCACCATTTTGCCGATTTGCGCGGCAAACGCTGGGCGTTTAACGAGCGAGTGTCGTTTTCGGGTCATGCCATTGTGTGCGCCCATTTGCACCAAATGGGTGAAACCCATGCCTATTTTGGCAGCGCCATTCCAGTGGGGTCACATGCCAACGCCATTCGCGCCGTGTTGGCAGGCGAAGCCGATGCCGCAGCCATCGATAGCACCGTGATTGAACGGGCAATGGTGCTAGACCCAGACCTTGTTGGGCAATTACGCCATGTGGCCGCACTTGGCCCCAGCCCAATCCCCCCCATTGTTATTCAAAAAAACGCGCCACTGACCGTAAAACAGCAATTAAGCGAAGCATTGCTGACCATGCATACCGATCCGGCTGGGCGGGAATTGTTAGCCGAGGCTGGTATTGCGCGGTTTGTAGCGGTGCATGATGCCGATTATGACGACATTCGCCAAAAAGCCGCCACCACCCGCTGGGTAACACTCTCGCCTGCCGAACGTGAACGCGACTTTGCGCACCCACAACACACCCCGCGTGACCTTTCAGTGCTTGAGTATATGCGCCAAACATTGCTGGCGAATATATCCAACATAAATGACGCGGGCACTTATTTTTTTACGTTAAACAGCCAGCCAACCCATCGGGCAATTGTCATCGATCCACAAATATTGCAGTCTGAGCAATCATTGGTCGTCGTTGGCTTCTTTGGTCAGCGTAATTGGCAGTGCCCAGATGCGGTGGTTACGGCAATAGACAGGACCGATATTGCATTAGTGCAAGGTTTATTTCAATTTGATGATGCAGTGAGTTATAGCACATTGAAATTAGACAATGGAAATTGTGGCAATTTAGTTGTGTTAAAAAACTTTGATGGAATTAAAAAATGGCGTGAAGTTCAGCCCCATCCCTATGCAACTGACGTTCTTTCACCCTATTATTATGATAGCGTGCGGCTGCATCACGGGGTGATGCCACGAGGCTTAATTACGCCAATTGAGCTTACCGGCCTCAAGCTCTATGATTTTCGTGATATGCGAACAGGTTAAAAACTTACGAAAATCCAAACGAGCATAAATGACTGTTTTAGAGATATTGGTTAGCGGCTCACACGTGTAAGCCGCTATTTTAGTTAAATCTATTAATTTTTATGTTAGCCCAAAATTTAAGAAAAAATGCCCCGCTCCTTTTGTCACTGTTCGTTGCTGCTGGTTTTGCTTTTCTCTTGGTTGAATTGGTGATGCTCAACCATACTGGCGGCCCAAGATTAATTTCTGTCATTACCTGTGGTTTGGGTATCGCCTTTAGTTTGGTGGCACTGGTAAACAATCGTCGTTTACGCCAGATTGTGGCAGTATTATTTGCCGTATTATCATTGGCTGGTCTATATGGCTTTATGACGCATCAAGGTGCGCGTGGCTTTCGGCAACAAGGGGTGGCAGCGGCTCCAGCCACCGAAGATCGAACCATTCGCCGTGCATTAAATAGTTTTGGCAATTTGCCGCCAACCCTCTCACCATTGGCATTGACTGGCTTGTCAATCCTTGGGGCCTTGGTGACTTTAGCATCTACGGCTGAGGCTGCACGCAAGCACTAAACTTAAACGATAAAAAAATTTTAGCCGGAATCGCCATCGCTCTACCCCGTGCAGGGTAGAGCGATGGCGATTCCGGCTAAATTGTCGTCGTTTTTACAAATAAACCTCAAGCGCCGTGCCGCGCACATCGGCTTCAAACTCAGTTTCGATAATGGGTGGACATGCGTAATGCCAATGGACCCCAAGCCATGCGCCTACGCCCATCACGTCAAGCATCTCGCTAACTAAAAATGACATGGGTGAGTGGGTGCAATAGAGATTGACCGTTGTGGCATCGGCCCACGATAAACCGAGCGTGGGCAAACGCTTGTCATACATCTGCATCACCCAACGCGCCTTCTCGCGCAAGCCTTCGGGCGAAATATCGCCTAATTTTATAATCGTGTCACGGGTCCCACCCGCCAATTCACCACTGCCCGAGCACACAAACGACTTGTGCCCAGCCCGCGCCCCCGGCACGATATACGAAAACCCATACACACTGGGTGATTTTGGCTTAGCAATGGACAGTTCAGGCGCGACATTGGTGCGGGTCGTCGTGGCCCGATTATCATCGCGCAGCCCGTAACTATTGAGCAGCGCAATATATTCAGCGTTAAATGCCCTAATCCCATCAAACGTTAGGGCATTGGCAATACGCAACTCTAAGCCGCATAGCGCCGTCATCGGTCGGCCTAAGCCAGCTAAATGAGCCTGAATCGCCGCAAAGGCCGGCACCAACGCCACGGCTTGCGTAAATGTGGCATGCGCTATCTGATAGCCGTCGTGCGGGAGTACATCGCTGCAATGTACTGCGTTCCAAGGGGCTTGACCAGAAGCGTAATTGAAATTACCTTCTGGCCTATTGATTAACATCGTTGTTACTCCTTTCAGCATTAGCGTGTGAAGCAATCATGCCAAAACCTTTAGCATGACCCAACACAACATTTTAAAACTGGCAAGCTCTATAAATAAACCTCAAGCGCCGTGCCGCGCACATCGGCTTCAAACTCAATTTCAACAATCGGCGGGCGTGTGTAATGCCAATGCACCCCAAGCCATGCGCCGGCCCCCATCACGTCAAGCATCTCGCTGACAAAAAACGACATGGGTGAATGGGCGCAATAAAGATTGACATTGGTCACATCGGCCCACGATAAACCAAGCGTCGGCAAACGCTTGTCATACATCTGCATCACCCAGCGGGCTTTTTCGCGTAGACCTTCGGGCGAAATATCGCCCAATTTCACAATCGTCTCACGGGTGCTACCTGCTAATTCACCACTGCCCGAACACACAAACGACTTGTGCCCAGACCGCGCGCCCGGCACGATATATGAAAACCCGTACACACTGGGCGATGTTGGCTTGGCGGCGGGCATTTCAGGCGCGACATTGGTGCGGGTCATTGTGCCGCGATTACCATCCCGCAGCCCATAACTATTGAGCAGCGCAATATATTCGGCGTTAAATGATCCAAAGCCGTCAAACGTTAAGGCATTGGCAATGCGCAACTCCATGCCGCATAATGCTGTCATCGGGCGGCCTAAGCCAGCCAAATGAGCCTGAATCGCGGCAAAGGCCGGTACCAGCGCTATTGGTTGTGTAAAGGTAGCATGTGCTACCTGATAACCATCATGTGGTAACACATCGCTGCAATATACATCGTGCCCGGGCACATAATTAAAATTTCCTTCTGGTCGGTTGATCAACATATAAACTCCATAATGGGTGAGGGTTAGGGCAGTTTACAACTGTTTTGTTGGGGCAAAATGCCCTACTACATGGTTACTGTATGCTATATTCTCTCACCTATTTTATTTGCATCTTTTAGCCCTAAATAGAAACTTCCATCGAAATAAATAGCCTAAAATTTTTATTATGAAAACAGATCTCCCCAACCTAATGCGTCAACGCCAATTAGATGCCGTTGTAGTAAGCGGCCCCGATGGCATGAGCGCAGCCAACCCTAATTACAACTATCTTATCGCACCTGCTCACGACATCAGCGGGCATATCATTGTGAAGGCCGATGGTAGCACCTATCTATTGCACCGCACTATGGAACGTGACGAGGCCGCCCAAAGTGGGCTAAAACTCATTAACTATGACAGCTATAACCGCAAACAAATTATTGCCGATAAAAACGGCGACCGTTTGGCGGCTGAGGTTGAGCTATGGCGACGTATTTTTGCCGATTTAAAGATTGATAGGCGGGTCGGGTTTTATGGCAGCGAAGACCAAGGCAAAGCCTATGCCTTTTTAAATTCGCTAGCGCGTGAAGAAGTTTGCGAGGTAGTCACCGAATTTGAGAATGATGCCTTGCTCGAAGCCCGCGCCACCAAAGATGCATGGGAGGCCGAGCAAATTGTAAAAGCCTGTCGCGCCACCGAGCAAGTGATGGCAGATACCCGTGCTTGGTTGCAAGGCCACCGCGTGGCGAATGAAACCCTGCTCACCAGTGATGGGCAACCATTGACGATTGGCGATGCCAAACGTTTTTTGCGAATGCGTTGCTTTGCGTTTGGGCTAGATGAAAGCAACACCATTTTTGCGATCGGGCGTGATGCCGGTGTGCCGCATAGCCGTGGCAATGAGGCTGACCCGATTATGTTAGGCAAGACGATTATTTTTGATATTTTTCCGCGTTTAAATGGCTATTATGCCGACATTACGCGCACATGGTGTTTGGGTTATGCACCCGATTATGTACAGCAAGCCTATGAACATGTGATGCAGGTTCATGCCAGCACCGAGCAAAAATTTAGCACCGAGCGTTATTGTTGGGAAATGCAAGAAAATGCCTGTAATTTATTTGAAGCATTTGGGCATAAAACCCAACGCCAAGATTTGGCCGCCACCAGTGGCTATTTGCATGGGCTTGGGCATGGTTTTGGCTTGGCGGTGCATGAATCACCCGGCATGAGCCTGCGTGGTATGCGCCCAGATGAGAAATTTCAGATCGGCACAATTATTTGCAATGAGCCGGGCCTCTATTACCCCGATGACCCGCGTGGCGGCTGGGGGGTGCGCATCGAAGATGATTATTGGTGCAATTTTGATGGCACCTTCCAACGGCTGACCGAGTTTGACCGTTCATTGGTTGTTCCCATGTAATTTGACAATAGTAGATTAGGAAAAATCTGTGCTGGTTTCACTACACACTCCCTGTCGTCAGCAGGGAGTGTGTAGTGAAACCAGCCTTACATTTTGGGGATTTGTTCCCAATATTCTAGCCAAATTCTGCGCCAGATTTAAGATTAGCCGCGCTTAATTTCGTGTATCCTTAGCACTTTAGTAGCAAGCAAAGTTGCTGCAATATTGCCATGAAAGACGGTAGTTTACGTAACTTAATACAGATCAGGCCACGCCATTAAACTTGGCAGGGGGATTCCCTTTGTCAAGCCTAGTCAGGTTCGGCCCTTGATCAAGCCAAGCATAAAGAGGGACGAACATGACGAAGTTCAATCTCAACACCACCTTAGAGCAGGTTCGCTCTGCGCTTAACCGTGAAGATGTCACGGCAGCCATTCGCATCCTCGAAGATCTACAACAGCCCCAGCAAGTTCGGTTGATTGATCAACTCAATACCCAAGATTCTGCCGATTTGCTCGAAGGCTTATCCCCCGAAGATTCAGCCGACATCATGGAGGAAATGGACCCCCAAGACTCGGCAGACATTATGGAGGTGTTAGACCCTGAAGATTCGGCCAATATTCTCGAAGAAATGAATATTGAGGATCAGGCCGAAATTATGGAACGGCTTGACCCCGAAGATTCGGCGGAAATTTTATCGGAGTTAGATGTCGAAGACCAAGTTAAATTAATTAAACAACTCGACCCCGAAGACTCAGCCGATATTTTGGCCGAGCTAAACGAAGAAGATCAAACCGAAATTACCGAGCGGGTTGACGATGCTGCTTTATCACGTATTTTGGATGAAATGGAACCTGATGACGCTGCCGACGTTATTGGTGACCTGCCAGAATCACGCAAAGAGCGTATTTTATCGGGCATGATCGATGCCGATGATGTGCGCCCGTTACTCATTCACTCAGACGAAAGCGCTGGCGGTTTGATGACCACGAGCTTTCTCACATTGCGGCCTGCCATGCGGGTGCAAGATGCGATTACGGCCATTCGTGAATGGCATCCTGACAGCGAAATGCCCTATTACCTGTTTGTGGTCGATTCAGAGCGCAAATTAGTCGGCATTGTATCGTTGCGGCAACTGATCAGCGCTATGCCCACAAAATCAATTGGCGAGGTAATGAGCACCGATGTGGTGAGCGTTCGGGTTGGCACTGATCAAGAAGAATGTGGGCGTTTGCTCAAGAAATACGGTTTTTTGGCATTGCCGGTGGTAAGCGAAGAAAACAAACTGTTGGGTGTGATTACGGTCGATGACTTGGTGGATGTGGTTGAAGAAGAGGCGGTCGAAGACGCATTTCGTTTGAGCGGCATAACCGACGAAGAAAGCGTCAATTCATCTATTTTTACCTCGTTTAAACGCCGTATGCCTTGGCTTTATATTAACCTCGGCACAGCCTTTGCAGCAGCAGCGGTGGTAAGTATTTTTGAAGACACTATCGCCAAAATTGCCATTTTGGCGGCCATGCAAGGCATTGTGGCTGGGCAAGGGGGCAATGCGGCCACGCAACGTATTGCAATTGTAGTACGCGGTTTGGCAACCGGGGATGTCGATAGCTCGAACGCATTACGGATTTTGGGCAAAGAGACGCTATTGGGGTTATTTCAAGGTCTTGGCACTGCGTTTGTGGTCGGGGCGGGTGTGGCATTTTGGCAGCGCAATTTGGTGCTAGGGATGGTGATGGCGCTTGCCATGATGGGGAATTTGATCGTAGCAGGGATTGTTGGCACCGGCATCCCCATGCTTTTGCAAAAATTAAAAATTGATCCTGCACTTGCTTCGGCTGTGATTGTGACCACATTTACCGATTGTTGTGGCTTTGCTTTTTCGCTTGGGTTAGCGACTTTGTTGTTGAAGTATTTGACGTAAAAACTTGACCTAATTTAAGGAGCCGTAAAACCAGATTTTCGCCGAAATGACTCGCGATTGCCGTAGGGATCGCAGGTCATTTCGGCATTATGTCTTTTTACATAGCCTTTGTTAGCATCCAGATGACACGCATCCGTTATCTTCATCCCAGCCGCCTCAAGTTGAGCTAGCCATTACCCACCGCTCAAGTTCATTTGTCCATTCGGGTTCTATCGTCTCTTGCGGGACTGATGTCGCAGTCGTTGCATCATCATCGATATGCGAGGTCATCGGCTCATTTATAGGTTCAGTCATCAGTCAATATTGTAACCGCCAATCAGTTTGTGCACCCTATATTTGATGGAATCGTGATCAATTACAATCGAACCTATTTAATAAAACAAACGCCTGACACAAAAAAATAGTAATCGATAAAAGCATTAAAAAAATGTGCATTATCCGTTTTATATTGTGTTGGTATTGTTAAAATAACAAGATGCAATCTGTTTTTCAAATTGATAGTATCTTCTCAATAAAACAGGGTGAATAAAACAAATTTTCGTCAAAATCACTATATGGCTTTTGAATTTACTCCGAATTATTGAGAAGAGATAAATTGACTACAAAAAACACAAGAAGAAAAACAGAAAAATTGTAAAAGGAAACTCAATCTCATGGCTATTCTCGCAGACAAAAATACTCGACTGATTGTGCAAGGCATCACAGGCCGCGAAGGTGATTTTCATGCACGTCAAATGCACGCCTATTCCCCCATCATTGTGGGCGGTGTAACCCCCGGCAAAGGCGGCATGATTTTAGATTATGGTGTACCCGTATTTGACACATGTGGCGCCGCCGTCCGCAGTGTTGGTGCAAATGCATCCGTCATCTATGTGCCCGCCAAATTCGCCCCCGATGCCATTTTGGAAGCCGCCGATGCCGGCATTAAGTTGATTGTGTGTATCACCGAAGGGGTACCCGTCAACGATATGATTCGCGTGCGGGCTTACTTAGATGCCAAAGGCGATGTCACTTTAATCGGCCCCAACTGCCCGGGCATGATCACCCCCGGCCAAGCCAAAATCGGCATCATCCCCGGCGCTATCTGCAAACCCGGACGGGTTGGTTTGGTTTCACGCTCTGGAACCCTCACCTATGAGGCTGTCGATGCGCTTACCCGCGCTGGCCTCGGCCAAAGCAGCATCATTGGTATTGGCGGCGACCCAGTGCGCGGTTTAAACTTTTTAGAGGTCGTTAAATTATTTAACAATGACCCTGACACTGATGCGATTGTGATGTTGGGTGAAATCGGCGGCAGCGATGAAGAAGTCGCCGCCCGTTGGATCAAAGACAATGTGAAGAAGCCGATGGCTGGTTTTATTGCAGGCCAAGCCGCACCTGAAGGCAAGCGCATGGGCCATGCTGGCGCCATTATTGAAGGTGGCATGGGAACCGCCGCTAGCAAGATCGAGGCTATGACTGCCGCCGGTATTCGCATGGCGACCTTACCTACCGATATCCCTGAGTTGATTTTAGCCGGTTTAAATGCTTAAGGCTATTCAGCGAAAAGAATTGATTGAATTATTAAAGCCCACCACTAACCCTTCCCTCTGGGAGGGGTTAGTGGTGGGCTTTAATATGTGAACGCCGTCATTTATTTTACTGAGTGCCCTTACTGCAAGTCACGGTGATGACCATTATCATTTCAAATTGAATGCAATTTTATTGCAAAAACGCAATTTCACGCTTTGACGAAATGATACTTTCCAATGGTGCAAAAAGTCACAAGACACTATCCGCGATAGGATATAGGACTATTTCTAAGTATTTATTTTGCAATAATTCATGTATGATTGTGTAGCATATAAATTTAGCTTAAAGGGATTTAACAACATGTCACTACAGAAATTGCTGGTCGCTGTTTTGCCCCAACGTTGGCTTAGTCAGGTCGAGTCGAACTCACGAACATGGGTCGTGCAATGCTCATGTGGACAAGAACACACAGTTTGGGATTTAGGCGGTATTCAATTCCGCGCAACGACGCATCGTTATGTTAATTGCCCTGAATGTGGGTTAAATGCCAAACAACGTTTGGTGCATAAACGCATTGCGGTATCAGTTCAGTAAATATCATCTAAACATCGGGCCAATTGGGCCAAGCCTTGCGCTAATTTTGCGGCTTGCCCACCACCCACGCCCAGCCGAATGTGCTGTGGAAAGCCATAGGCGCTGCCCGGAATGCTAAACGTGCGATATGGTGCGCCCAATAACCGCTTGCCAAGTTCGTCGCCAGTCATGCCCAAATTGAGGCGGCACAGCCCAATCAAGCCAGCGGCAGGTGGCTGCCATGACAGTTCACGCCGTGATTGAATAAACTGATCGAGCAAGCGCAGATTTTGTGCGCCATCGGCCCGCGCTTTTGCGATGGCGGCGGCGTAACGCGCTGGGCGCATGGCGATCTCGGCAATAACTTCACCCATCACATTCATAATTTCGCTGCTGTTTTCGCGCATCACGATGGCATCTCGCACTACCTTGCGATCGCGGCAAATGAGCCAACCCGTGCGCAGCCCTTGCAACCCCAAGGCCTTGCTCACGCTGCCGGTGCTGATGCCGCGCTCATACAAACCTGCTACCGACGGCACACGTGGGCCGTGCCATTCGAGGCCAGCGTAGACCTCATCACATAACACATATGCGCCCACCCGCTCGGCCAGCCGCACCACCTCGCGCAATTCAGCCTCGCGCATTATTTGGCCGGTGGGGTTGTTGGGGTTGCACAAAAAAATGAGTTTGGTGCGCGGGCTAATCAGCCGCGCCAACTCATCAAGATCAAAGCGCCATTGGGTTTCTTCGCGTCGCATCAACGGTTTAATCTGTGCGCCAATCGCCTCGCCCAACACCAGCGGCTGCGGCCAGCCCGGCACATCCACAATCATTTCATCGCCCGGCTGCACCAATTGGCAGATGCTCATGAAGTTGGCTTCGGCTGTGCCCGCTGTGATGAGCACATCGTCGAGATGGCAGACCTCGCTCAGGTGCGCGTGTGTCAGCACATGCTGGCGCAATTCGGGCAAGCCGTTAAACGATTTGCCCGACCAGTCGAGCGACAGCTTCGGGTCGAGGTCAGCCAAATAATCGCCCAGGGTTGGCGATTCGGCCAACGAAAACCCCAACACCGCTTCGGGTTGGGCCGAGGTGCTTTCGAGCAATAATTCAAATAGGCGGTGAATTTTGATATACATCAGTGAGAATATCTCTCGCAAAGACGCAAAAGCGCAAAGATAAAAAAATATCTTTGTGCTTTTGCGTCTTTGCGAGAGATTTTTATGTTGCCCCCATTTTTACCACCTCGAACACGCGCAGGCGGCGCAAGAAGAGCAGGCTGAAGATGAGCACGAGCGACAGGGCTGCACCCAGCGCGGCATAGAGCAGGCTGATGTTTTGCCAATCGATCCGCGGAATGAATGCAGGAATGGGGGCAATCAGGGCGCTGCCAGAAACTTGGAGCAATGGAATAAACAAGAAACTGATGCCAATGCCGATGACGCTGCCAGCCAGCGCCCCCAATCCCACCAGCGCAATTTGGGTAAAGATGAGGTAAACCGACATTTGCCGCGCCGACAAACCCAGTGCCCGCAACGTGCCCAACTCGATGGCGCGGCGGCGAAATGACAACAAGGCATACACCATAAACCCGATCATCGTGAGCGCGGTCATGACCAAAAAGCCCGCCGAGAGTGTGCCAAACAAGCCTTGGCGGTCGGGTTGTTGTTGCGCCTCGAAGATTTTTTGGCGCGTGTCGTGATATTGAATGGTGATGATATTGAGATCGAGCGCTTGTTTTGCCACTTCGCCCGCCGTCAGGCCGGGGGCGGTCTTGAGTAGCACATCGTAAGCGGTTTCGCGGCCCAATTTTTCGTAGGTGTAATCCATATTCGCCACATAAAAATTGCCCAGCGCAAATGGCGCATCGCCACCAGCGATGATGGGAAATGCGTCGAAAACATCACGCACGGTGTAGGTGATGGGAACCCAATCGCCGAAGGCTTGCACCTCGACCACGATTTTGTTGCCCATTTGCAGTTTTTTGTCGAATAGATAACGCCGCTCGATCAAGATGCTATCGGGTGATTTGGCTAGCTCGTTGATCATGCCGTTAAAGTCGCGGTAGCTGTAATCGTCGCGGAAGGCGGCGGTTGCCACATTTTGAAACGGCAACCGATCAATGAGCAAAATACGGCTGCGGTCTTCGCGTTTGCGCCCGCCAGTGGTGCGCCCCCACGCTGGCAAATTGGCGGCGCGGGCCGCCGCCTGCACGCCGGGAATATTGAGATGTTCTTCGACTGGCACAAAGGTGAGCAATTCTGGCTCGGTAGAGGTGTTGACGGTGAAATTGGGGCCGCTGCCAAAGACCGGTGGCTTGTTGCTTTCGCCGGTTTCGATCAAACGCATATCGGCCCCAACATTTAAATAATTGCTATCGATGAGATGTTGGTCGAGGGTGCGGGCGATGGATGCGCCATATGCCGCGATGCCGAGGGTAAAAATCAGCAGGGCAAGCGGCGCGGTATACAAGCGCGGCGAACGCCCGAGGTCACGTAAGGCCAAAAAGAGCGGCGTGAATGGACGCACTGGCTCCATCACCCAAGCCGAAAAGCGAAAAATGAAAGGCGTGACGCGCACCACCAACAAACCCAAGGCCGTGAGTGAGAGCATGGGCAACAAAAAGCGCACTGGGTCACGCAGTGGGTCAACAATGGCTTGGGGGCTGGCGGCTTGGCTCGAGATTTGCATGATGGTGCCGAGTGTGCCAAGACTGCCAGCGCTGACCATTTGATAATAGCCATAGCCGCAAAAGGCCAGCAACGCCACATCTAAAAAGGCGCGTTGCCAAAATGGGCGTTTGCCGGCCCGCCCACGCTCGGCGGCATAGCTCAAAATGTTGCGGCGGGCGGCATCCATTGCTGGCACAATAGTGGCGAGTGCGCCGACCAAGGCGGCATAAATGCCCAGCCGCCAAGCCATTGGCGGAATGGCGGTGATGGGGGTAAAAGCTTCGGCAGGGGCAAAACGCAAAAACGATTGGGTATTAATCATCAGGGTTGCCAAACCCATACTCAACGCCATCCCCAAACCCAGTGCCGCCGCGCCCAAAATGAGGCTTTGAATGGTGTAAAGCAATAAAATATCGCTGCCCGACGCGCCACGACTGCGCAAAATCGCCAATTCACCGGCCTGTTGCTGCACCACCATGCTGCTGATGAGCAAAATAAAGGCCAACACCACCGCCAAAATGGGCAGGCTAAAAATAAACATTAGGGTGATGAGTTCTTGTGAGGCGCTGACATAACGGCGAATGGCGCGGGTGAGGGCGGTTTGCGTCAGGCTGAGCGATTCACGTTTTTGGCTGGCCTCGGCATTTAGCGTGTCGGCCCGCGCCAACAAGGGCGCGGCGCTTTCGATGGTGAGTTGCCCGTCGTCGAGCATGTAATTCCAAATCACCATTGTCATAAATTCGTTGCGCATGGGGGCGACGCGCTGCAACAAGGTGTGCTCGCTCAACATCAGGGTATTGTTTAGCCCGCGTGGGCTTACAATCCAATATTCGTCGTTGCTGTTGATAGGAACCCATACCCCCGTCACCCGCGCTAACATCGCTACATCGCGCACGCCGTCTTTATTTTTTTCGCTCACGGTCAGGCTAAACACATCACCCACTTGCACGCCAAATTTATTGGCAAATTCGCGGGTCACCAAGCCCTCGATCAGCGGCAAATTGGGGATGGGTGAGGCCAGCGGCACTGCTGCCGCACTGGGCGACAGCCCAAAATCACTCGGCAACGCGCCTTCATCGAGCGTAATGTGCCGTTCAAAATCGGTCATGGTGTCGAGGCTGAGGTAGGCAATGGGGCCTTGTTCGTCGCGGTTGGGGTAACGCCGCCACGTGTCATCGCCGGGCTGAGCCGACCAATTGTCGGTGGCGATATAGCGAATGAGATAACGCACCGGCAGTAAGGTGTTTGGCGCGACTTGGGTCGCCATGAAACGGTTTAAATCGTCGTAATCGGGCACGCCCAGCACATCACGCCCCAGCCCTAAAAAGGTAAATTTGAGCGCAAATGGCTCTGGGTTGTTGGCGGCATTTTTGCCGATGGGGTTACGGCTGAGGTTTTCGGCGGCCAATTGCCCACGCAACACGCGGGTTTGGGCCGCGCTGACGAAGGTGGGGATGGTCGCCAACATGCCGACACCGATGGTCATGCCGAGCAATAGGCATAACATCAGTGCCCGTTGGTTGGCAATGCGACGCAGGGCTAAAACACATAGCGAGATCAAACGCATGGGTGCATTTTAGCTGGGTTTGAATGATTAGTCGGTGAAACGGCGTTGTTATGTAGCGGACGCCGTTGGCGACAATGCCAATTTGGATCACGGCATCACCATACCGAGATTGACGTTTGCCCAA
>CAMDWA010000081.1 GCA_945877855.1 Thermoflexus hugenholtzii JAD2
TCCGTTTTACAACCATCGTCGCCTTCATCAATCTCTCGATTATCGGACTCCGGCTGAGGTCTATTTTCAGCCAGTTATTTCAACCAATTCTGACAATAATCTACCTGAAATTTAATGTTTTTGTGTCTTGACAAAGGGGTCCACTTTAAACAGGTGGAATGGCACATAGAGAAAGGCCTAGCGGCTCTCGGTCTTTGGCATGATATGACTTTTGTGAAAATTACGATAAAAAATTAATTTGCAATTGAAATATCTTTAAAAATGAGTTAAAGCAAAATATTAGAAGATTTTAAGCCGACAAAGACAAAAGACCGCAACAATGTTGCTAATCAAAGCCGAACAGCAACACCCCTCCCAGCGAGGTAGCGCTTCACTTCAGCTACGCGAAATGTTTTGTAGTGAAACACCGATGCTGCCAAGACTGCGCTTGCCCCGGCATCAATGGCCTCATAGAAATGCTCTAATTTTCCGGCCCCGCCCGATGCAATCACCGGAATATTAACGGCGCTGCTGATGGCCTGAATGAGCGGCAAGTCGTAACCTGTTTGCATTCCGTCTGTGTCCATGCTGGTTAATAATATTTCGCCTGCCCCACGTCCCTCGGCTTCAACAGCCCACGAAACAGCATCCATTTCAGTCGGCACCCGCCCGCCATTCAAATAAACCAACCATGAATCGCCCACGCGGCGGGCATCGATAGCCAAAACCACGCACTGGGCGCCAAAACGCCAAGCTGCTTCATTAATGAGGTTGGGTTGGCGTACCGCCGCGCTGTTGATGGAGCATTTATCGGCCCCAGCTAATAGCAAGGTGCGAAAATCGTTGGGGGTGCGAATGCCGCCGCCGATGGTGAAGGGGATGAAGACATGATCGGCCACACGCCGCGCCATATCGACCAAAGTGCCACGCCCCTCGTGCGAGGCCATGATATCGAGAAACACCAACTCATCGGCGCGTTCATCGTTATAAATACCGGCTTGCTCAACTGGGTCACCCGCGTCGCGTAAATTGATGAAATTGACACCTTTCACCACCCGCCCGTTGGCAACATCGAAACAGGGAATAATTCGTTTTGCTAACAAGATAGAAATGTATTAATTGTCGGATATCGGCTCACGCAGCCGCCGCAACCCCCACCATACCACAATGAGCAAAACCCATTGCCCGACAAAAAAATAGGTGAAATGGGTGACAGTGACCCCGCTCAAGGTGACGTGTGCCCCACGTGTGCCGTCGATGAGTGCCCCCCATGCCATTGGCGAAAATGCGGCGGCTAAGTTGGCGAGCATACCGTGCATGGCAAAAAACATTGGGCTACCCTCGCGATCCCCGATTTGGTTCATCACCAATCGTGAAATTGAGAGGTCGAAAAGTGAGCCAAACCCGCCGGTAATCACCATCAAAATCAAGCTCATGACAGTCGCAAATAGTCCAATCCACCACGCCCCCGGCCCAAATGGCAACACCGACAAACATAGCCAGGCCAATAAACTGCCAAACCACCAACGTAATACCAAGCGCAAATAATATAAACTGCCGTGTTTGTCAAATTGATACCGCACCCGTTGAATGACAATGACACCCGCCAACAAAGCCCCAGCCGTCGCGATTAAGATCCAACTGCTTTCGATGGCTAATACCTCGCGCAGAAAAACGGTGACAAAGGCTGGCATGGCGCCCACTACCAATTGCACCGCGATGTTAAAGGTCAAAAATCGGCGGAAATCAGCATCGGCTAATACATTACGCAAGGCCAAAGGCGGCGCGTTTAGCCGCTCGCTCGACAAACGCGGTTGCGGCATTTTTGCCAAAAAATAGGTGCTAATGCCGCAGGTTAGCCCACCAATGGCAAACACAATGGCGTAATTCGCTAAATTATTGCGCACACTCAGCAGGGCACTGGCTAATAACATCGCCCCCACCGCCGCGCCAGTATTACAAATACGTTCATTGCTCAAAAAATCGAGTCGGTTTTCACGTGGCACAATCATGGCGATCCACGGCAACCACGTGCCAGAGGCGATGCCGCGAAAAATAGATAATATGGTCATGGTGATCACCAACAACACCGTTGCCATTGTGGTTGTAATCATTTGGTTGGCGGCAAACCACGCTAATAGGGCAAAGCAAATAATGCCACTGGTGCGGGCAAAATAGGCATAAACATGAATCGTGCGATAGCCAACACGCTCGGCATAGCGGGCAAAGGGCAATTGCAGGCCCATCATCATGGGCAATACGCCGGTTAAGATGCCAATGGCAAATGATGATGCCCCAAGATCGCGTGCAAAAAGCACAATCGGGCTGCTTAATGCCATTTGAAAGGCGATGGCGTTGAAAACGAGAAAAATATATGCATTGCGCAAATTGGGCGCGGGCGGTGATGCGGGCATAACCCAATCATAAAGGATAAAGGATGAAGGGTGAAGGGTGAAGGATGAGCCTTATCCTTCACCCTTCATCCTTTATCCTTTCTTCTAGCATAGCGGCCCGCAGCAAAAACTCGCGGGCAAGACGCGGGTCGGCGGCGGCAGTAGCAAATTCGTAATTGCGCCGTTGGCGATAATCAGTTTCGGTGGCCGACATATCATGATAATTTTTATCGGTGGTTAATTGCACATCATTCATGGCAAAAGCGCGGCGCACCCGCTCATAATCGGCAAGGGCATGGGGTAGGCTTGCACCATGATGCATGACGCGGTCGATATGCCCCGCCAAATCATATGCATCATGAATACCGCTATTCATCCCCATGCCCCCCATCGGGTTATTAATGTGGGCTGCATCCCCCAGCAACACCACATTCCCTTTATAAAATTGATCCGCCACACGCTGATGCACCTTATAAATCCAAGTGCCATTAACCCGATAATCGGCTTTTTGCGCCAAAAAATGATCGATGCGCTCACGTATGGCGCACTCAGCTTGCACGGCCAATTCGTCTTCAGCTTCACGCAAACGAAAGACAATGCGTGTTACCCCCGGGTTATGCAATACAATCACCCATTCTTGTGGGTCAAACACATAAGCTACTGGGCCAAAGTCAGGCATGATGGGCGCAAAATCGATGTTAGTAGCCGCCAATAAGAAGCGATCTTCGTAGGTTTTGCCCTGAAAACCAATTCCCAATGTTTTGCGCACGTCACTGCGTGAGCCATCGGCCCCGCACAAGATACGCCCACGCAATTGGCGCAGGCCATCGGCTGTTTCAACCGTTGCAGTTACGCCGTCACCATCATCTACAAAATTGACCAATTTGTGCGCCATGTGCACTTTTGCCAAAGGCGAGGCTTCGATGATGGGTTTAAGGATGCGCGTGAGGGTGCTTTGGGGGCATTGCAAGCGATATGGGTATGGCGTATCGTTGGCAATCAAACGATAGTCAAACTGGGCTACTTTTTGGCGGGTGGCGCGCTCCCAATATTGCAGTCGATGCACCAAAAAACCGGCTTTTTGTAGCGGGGCCAATACATCCCATTCCGCCAGCATCTCAAGTGTGCGCGGATGAAAGGTGCTGGCGCGAGCCTCGGTGCTGAGTTCTGGCAGCATTTCGACCACTTCGACGGCAATACCTCGCCGAATGAGCGCTAACGCCAACACAAGCCCAACCGGACCGGCACCAACAATGAGAATGGGAAGCATAAAAAATGAATGGTCAATGGTTAATGGTTAATGGTCAATGGTCAATGGTTAATGGTTAATGGTCAATGGTTAATGGTTAATGATTCATTCATCATTAACCATTGACCATTGACCATTAACCATTATCTAGAATTCTCTTAACAAACTGCCGCAGCCATACACTTTGTCGTTAATGTTATTTTGGCGTAGGGCGTGCCACCAGGTGGCGGCGTTGATGGCGATGACTGGCTTTTTAAGCCAACGCTCGGCTTCATCGGCCAAACGCACCATGCTGAGATTGGTGCCAACTTGCACCAATGCGTCAATATCGCTATCGTTCACCTCTATCAAGGCATTGCGCAATTCATCTTCTTGCACATGGGCAATGGCGATGGCGGTGGGGCAACGCAAGCCTTTGATTTTTGGCACATCGAAGCCTATGTCGTTAAAAAAACGCACGACGTTTTTGTCGCCAATGGGTTGATAAGGTGTCACCACGCCAATTTTTTTCGCGCCAAATAATTTCAAGGCTTTTTCACAGGCTTCAGCGCCGGTCGCCACACCCAAGCCTTTGGCGCGTTCGCTGACCCGTTGGCTAAAGGCGCGGTTGCCTTCCATGCCATCCCAAAATGTTTCGGCGCTCATCCCCATCACCATATAGTCTGGCTCACACGTCATGACCCGATCGATACAAAAATTAATCTCAATGCGGATTTGGCGTAATAATTCTTCAAATGCGTCATCACTGCTTAAATTTTGGTTGTGAATGTGGATACGCCCAAAATGGGCGGTTACACCCGGCACGCGCATCATATAAAAATCTGGCTCAACGATGGTGTTGGTGCTGGGGGCCAGCACGCCAAATTTGGCCCGCCAGCCAAGGGCATCACGGCGTTGCGCGGTAGGGTTTGGAATGGTTGGGTAACTCATTGACTTGACAAAGCTGAAGTTTTGGTGAAAATGTTATAACATTATGATATTATAATGTTCAATTGTCAAGGGTATGCCTCTTGCCATTTTTTATGGAGCTTAACCGAAATCTGCCGATTCCATTGCACTATCAACTCAAGCAAATATTGCTTGAGAAGCTGCATGACCAAACTTGGAAACCCGGCGAATTAATACCCGGTGAGCAAGAATTGCAAGATCAATACGGCGTAAGTCGTGCGGTGGTGCGGCAAACGTTGGGCGATTTGGTAAATGACGGCTATTTCATTCGTCAGCGTGGGCGCGGCACGATTGTGGCGCGCAAAAAAATTGCCTTCGATCCATCGAGTGGCATCGAACTTAATGGCGATAAACATAAAAATGGCAAAGACGAATTGGGTTGGAAATTAATTGACAGCGGTTTAGTTGATGCACCGATGTTGGCAGCCGAAGCGTTAAAACTTGTGTCGGGCAGCCGTGTATTGCGCACGCGCCGCTTGCGGATGGCTGGCACGCAACCATTGGGTTATCACATCGCTTATTTGCCAGAAAAATGGGTGAATGCCATTAACAAAAATAATTTTGAGCAAGGCGATTCGTTGGCTTATTTGGCGCAATTGCCCGAATTACATAACGCCCGCACCCTACGCACCCTAGAGGCGCGGCTGGCGAACCCTGAAGACGCAAAATTAATTCAAATTAGCAAAGGGATGCCCATTCTTTATTTAGAACGGTTGGTTATGACCGAAGACGGTATGCCTGTTGAGTTTTTAACCGCCGGTTTTCGTGGCGATCAATTTAAATACAAAATTACGATGTGAGAGGAGTAGACAGTAATCAGTAGTCAGTAGTCAGATAGGTTTTGAGTGAGTTGAATCTGATTGTTGAGCCAACACACCTGACTACTGACTACTGATTACTGATTACTTATAAGCAATGAAAAACATATCATCATCTAAAGCAAATGAACTTAAGCGTAAGCGCCGTGTTCAGATTTTGAATTTTGTTTTGGGTTGGATCACCCTTGGCTGTGTTTCGGTAATGGCGCTGGATGATTTGCAGGCATATACCGGCATTCCCATTGCCAAATCGACGGGTGATCTGTTTACGGGCATTTTCTTCTTGCTCATTTTTATTCATGCGTTTGCTGCGCTTTATTTATATGGCGTGCCCGAATATAAAAAGAATGTGCGGGTGATTGATATTTATGTTGGGTTTAGTTTGTTTGTGGTGTTGTTGGCAAATCGCTCATTTATTTATGTTTCGCCACTCAACACCATCACGCGTGCATTGATGTATGTGCCTATTGTTATTCATATCGTCTTTAGCATTATTTTTGCCGTGCAACGGGTAAGCGGCAAAATTATTCACCGCCCGCTTAAGTTGTATTTGGGGGGCAATGTGGTGCGTGATGCCACCGCTGATTAGGTTATTACGCAGAATTTTGGCGCTGCGTTTTATCAAATTTTTTTTCAGGAGGAAATCATGTCAAATAAACAATCAATTGCAAAAATTAATCGCTTGATCGGCTGGTTATGTGTGCCGATCACCCTCGCCGCGTTTGTAACGCGCTATGTGCTTTATTGGAACGACAAGGCCGGCCCTAATTATGGCACTTATGTTTTAATTCAAACGCTGGTCGGCATCTTCCCACTCATTCATGGTCTCATTTCAATTTATGTGTTTGGTGTGCCACGTTCTTCAAATAGCGCAAAGGTGCGCCATGTTTATATTGGTTATGCGGTGCTGTTGCTCATTCTCATTAGCCAATCCATCCCGGGGCTTGAGCCGTTCTATAGCATTCTCACCATTGGTATGTATCTGGCGATTGTGTATCACACGATTTTGGGAATTAAGCACGCTATGGCCCGCAACAGTGGTGGCGATAGCATGGCCGAACTACATCGTGGGGCAACCCGCGCCTAAATGCTAAAACAATAACCAAATGATAGACAGTATTATTCATCTTATTACGGCTGGGGTAATGTTATTTTTATTTGTAAAAATGATGCAACTCTCACGCCAAAATAAATCGATTTGGACGATGGCGGCGGCCAGTGTTGTATTTGGCTTGATCTGGGATAATTTTGTGCTCGGGCTTGGCCGATTTTTAGGCGAAGGTGACTTGTTAAAAACCTTGAGTTACCCACGTTTTTGGCTTCACGCTTTGCTTACCCCATTGATGATTATGTTTGTATGGTATCTGTTGCGGCGTGATGGGGTGAAATGGGCGCAAGGCATGACTGCTTACGCTATTTTTGGCACACTTACGTTGTTGGCAATTGCCATTGGCGTGAATGACGAAATGATCAAACTTAATCTCGCATTTGCGCCCGGTGCAGATATCGTGCGTTATCGCAATGCTGCCTCAAGCGGCCCACCCATTCCCGCCATTTTGGCCGTGTTGGTTGTTATTTTTGGCGGTGTAATCTTGTGGGTGCGTCATAAATGGTGGGGGTTAGCCGTTGGCGCAGCGACCATGTTCATTTTCACTGCGGCTGGTTCACGCTTGCCGGGTGTATTTGCAAACTTGGGTGAGCTGACCTTGGTCTTAGGGTGTTATTTTGCCGACAAACGCATGAAGGGCATTTACGTTCCATTCACGAGAAAAAAGTAGCAAGTAGCAAGTAGCAAGTGGCAGGTGGAAAGTGGCAAGTAAAACGCACTTTGCACTTGTCACTTGCCACTTTGCACTCAAAAAAAATTATGTTAAAAAACTTCTGGTGGCCGCTAGCTTTTAGCAACGAAATTACCAACACACCGCAAACCCTGCGGCGATTTGGCAAAGATTTTGTCGTACAACGAACAGATCAAGGTATTTCTTTTACCCGCACACTTAGCGATGGACAAACCTTACGCTATGATACTGCCGAGCGCTATGGGTGGATGTTTGCCTTTATGGGTGATTTGCCCCAGAATGAGCGTTTACCGATTCCAGACTTGCCCTATATCGAAGATACCGTCACATATAAACGCACCCAAGGCAATTTTGAGTGGAATGTGCATTATGCGCGGGCACTCGAAAACGGTGTCGATGCGTCGCACACGCCATTTGTGCATGGTGGCAGCTTTGGCAACCCAGATGAGCCTCAGATCGAAGATTATGAAACCATCGTTGACGATCGCTCGTGTATGGCAACCATTCACCTCAAGCCATCGCCAGCCAAAGGGCTGTGGGGCAGGTTGTATAAAAGCAAAAAACGTGATACCGTGGTTAAAACTGTCGTGGGCTGGTGGATGCCCAATATGAGTATTCTCGAAGTACATTTGCCAATGGGAACCCTCATGATTTTTAACGCGCATATCCCCATCGACGACACTAAAACTGTAAGCAAATGGATCGGTTTGCGCACCTTTTTCAAAGGCAGTTGGGCCGATGCCAATGCTGCACAACGGGTGGTCAAAATTTTTATGCAAGACAAAGCCGTTGTCGAGGCCCAGCGTCCCGAAATTTTGCCTTATGATCTTGGGGCAGAACTGCATGTAAAAAGCGATGCCGTTCAAATCGCCTTCCGCAAAGTGCGCCAAACCTTTTTTGATCGTGGTTGGGGCATGTATCCTAAAGGGAAATCTGCCCTTGAGTAGAAAAAGGATGAAAGATAAAGGATGAAATTTATCCTTCATCTTTCATCCTTTATCCTTCATCCTTCATCCTTATGAAATACTCAATTCCACTTGCCTTACACGACTTCACCCCCGTTGTTTTTGCGTTTCTTGGCTTTTTGGCCTTAGCACGCCTAGGTTTTGCCGTTCGCCGTGATATTGGGCGCATCATGATCACCGGCGCAACCATGATCTTAATCGGCGGGTTGGGCAAAGCTGTTTGGAAATTACTCATTGCTGTCAGTGATGGTGCAATCGATGTACGGATATTTGACAATGGTTTGTTTTTTTGGATGGCCCCGGGGTTTATGTTGATGACTTATGGCATGAGTTACATTCAACGCCTCATCCAAAATAAAGCATTGCGCCGCCAAAACCTGTGGCTCATCCCTATTATTTCGTGGGCAGTGGCATGGGCGGTGGGAATTGGTTTTGCCATCACTCGACCTGACACGCGCATTTGGAATTTTGTCTGGTTGGGCTTTACCAGTATCGCCCAATTGGTTTTGAGTGTATTTGCAGTGCAACAAGCCTTACGACAAGGGCAAAAAGCAGCAGCAGCCATCCTTGTTATCAATTTTGTCGCAGTGCTAGCGCTCACTGGCTTGGCCCGCACCGAGCGCACCCCCACCTCGCAATGGACTGAGCAAATCATTAACATGTGTTCATACGCCGCCTTCGCCTACGCTTGTAACAAAATTGCGCAAAAATGGAAAGTAGAAAGTGAAAAGTAGAAAGTAAAAAGTGCTAAGTGCTAAGTGGGCAGCCTCTCAACTCTCAACTCTCAACTCTTAACTCTTGGTTCTTGGTTCTTAATTCTTCCCTATGTTCATACGCTCGCTCTATACCGCCACCAAAATCGATAGCGCCATCGCACCCTTCGACACACTTCATTTAAAAGTGTTTTACCCCGCGATTGCCACTGGCAGCGAGGCTGAGCGTATGAGCGGTGTAATGAAAGCCGACCCAAGCAAAGGCCCGATGCCGATCGTCATTTTTTTTAGTGGCATTAACCTCGGCGCAGAATCTTACGCATGGTTAGCCATGCAGTTAGCCGAGCGCGGTATCGTGACCGTTTTATTTAATTGGGTCGGCGAGACTTTGCCTGGCGTGATTGGCCTGACCGTCGGCGTAGACATCAAACAGGTGAGGCCCAACACTTATGGCAGCGGCCCAACCACCCCCGCCATTAGCGCCATTCACCGCGCCCTATGTTTGTTGAATGTGAGCGGCCCACTGGCTGGGGCCTTGGCGCTCAACAAAATTGTGTTAGGCGGGCATAGCGCTGGCGGCACGATGGTGCTGCAAAATGCCGAGCCACGTTATTTTAATTATGTCGTCGGCGGGTTTTGCTACGCTGGTCACACAATGGCCGCCACAATGTTGGGCTGGCCGGCCCAAACCGTATTGCCTTGTTCATCCAATATGCCTTTGTTAATGCTTGGTGGCACCCGCGATGGCGTCATCGCTGCCAGCAGCATACGTTATGGCAACGCCGATGACCCGGCATTGCCGCTACGCCGCACATTTGAAAACGGGATAAGCGGGAATCGTGGTGATCGTTATTTTGTCTTAATTGCTGGGGCCAATCATTTCACTCTTGCACACCCAGTCGATGACAGCGCAGGCCGTAGTTTTTTAGATTTGCGTGCTACCTGCGATGAAAATGCGGCACGGGGTTTTATGGCGAATCTGATCGAGGCGTTTATTTATGATGTAACAAAGCCAACGCATAACCCAACTGTTGTCGCTTTACTTAGTCATTCACTCGTGAGTGAATCTCACACCAAATAAAAATTGTAAATCGTAAATTCATATTATGTATAAAAATTTTTGGTGGCCGCTTGCCACCTATAACGAAGTAAGCAATAAACCGATTCGAGTTACTGCTTTGCAACAAGAGTTCGTGTTATATCGCTTGCCCAATGGCAAGGCTCAGGTGTTGAGCGATTTATGCGTGCATCGCGGCGGGGCGCTCAGCGATGGCTGGCTCGAAGGGAATTGCATCGTTTGTCCTTATCACGGCTGGCAATTTACCGATGATGGCGCATGTGTCAAAATTCCAGCCAACTTGACCGGCGTGCCCGTGCCACGCAAAGCGCGCGTCGATAGTTACCCCACCGTTGAAAAATATGGTTTTGTGTGGGCCTTTTTGGGCGATTTATCTGAAACCGAGCGTATACCCATGCCAAATTTAAGCGCCATCCCTACCGATGCCAAAGGTGCTACGGGCAATATTACTTGGCAAGCCCCTTACCAAACGGTCATTGCGTATTTCGGCGATCTTAGCAAAGCGTTTTTAGCCAGCGATGCCGAATTTGCTGGCGCAACCGCCAAAATCAACACCGCCCAAGTGACCCAATACGATTGGTCTCTCAATGCCAATGGCAGCATCACCCCGCCTAAACACATCGAGACTAGTTTTCTTGGACTGGTCAAAAAAGAGGTCGATTCACCTCAAACAGAGGCCAAAAGCGATATGTATTTTCCATGCATTACCACACACAGCGTTGCAGACGGGCATTTAGTGCTGATTCATTTGCCAGTAAATGACAAAGTGACCCAAACAAAATGGCTGATGGTTAAAAACCAAAGCGCTGAAATAAACAAAACCCTCGGTGCTGCGCTTGAGCATATGCGTAGCGGGGTTGAATCAGGCAAAACGCCTTCAAATGTTGCCGCACAAGCCTTTGCTCGCATGTGCCAAGAGGCCATTCGGCGTGGCTGGGGTATCGATATTCATACCATTCAAGCCGATTACGCCAATATCAAAGCCGTCGTCATTCCCTCACCCGCTCGCCGCGAAGTGCCTGAATTGGCAGCGGCATGGGTGTTGAAAGAAGTGCCGGTTATATGAATGGAAAAATAGTATGACAACTTTAGCCCAAACTCTCTCCCTCAACGCGCTCAATAAAATTGTGGCGCATTTCGATATGCGCGAAGTGGGTAGCCCATACCTAAAATTGACCAATGCCATGTCGCCTTACCCACATGGCAGTTGCCGCATTTTTACCAGCGCACGCCTGCATAAATTGGTCTATATTGGCATTGCGGCACCGCCCATCAATATGGACTCACACATGTTTTTTGCCTTTACCGCGCCCGATAGCGCGGTGCCCCATTTCACTTTAGATAGTGTCTTGGCAGGCGGACATTTTGCGTTTCACCTCGATCTCATTCCACGGGTAGACCTCGGCGCAAATTTGGCTTATATGAACAGTAATTTTGTGCCATTAACCAGCCATTTTGACCAAGCCAAAAAGATCGAAGGCTTGACCGCCGCCCAGCTCTCGCCGCTGCAATATGCGTTGATGTCGCCTTGGATGTTGGCTTATCGCGCCACCGAAGCCGCCTATGCCCAAGTTGCGCCACATATCGATGCCTATTTGGATCATTGGCTGGGGCTGGTTGATAACGGTGTGGCCGCACCCGCTGGCGTTGATGCAGCCGCGCTGGCAGCGCGTGATCAAGCCAATCGTAACGCCATTTTTAGCTACGAAGTAGACAAAGTGTGGAACCAAATTGAACGGCTGAACGGCAAAGAACAAAATGCCAAATTAATCGAGATTTTGCGGAATCAGGCCATTGAAACCGTGTAATTGACGACTTTTATGACAAAATTAACCCAACCCAGCGAATTTCAGAAACGCATTAGTGGCGAATGGCATGGCCTGCCCAGCACCTTTGATGCTGAAGGCAATCATCTTGGCTACGACAAGGTTTATCGCGAAAGTGCCTTTGACCCTGCGACCGGCGCGACCCGCTATACCATGCACACCAATTTTCATGGCATGTCGTCTGTCGATTTTCATCGCCTAAATACCCCCGATGGTTTCGATTTTTCGGTGCGCGATAGTGACCAAGATCGTATTTACCTCGGCCCCGATTTTTATGGCAGCGGGCAACCCTATGGTGGGGTGGTCGATTCGCAATATTACTCACCATTTTGGGCCGCCGAGCTAAATACTTTGAATTGGGTCTTGGACGATGGACAAACACAAGTCTATTCGAGCTTGCTCTACGAAGGCCCCGCCCTGAAATATGTGTTTAATGGCATTTACAAGGTGGCTTTCGATTATCACACCAACCCTAAAACCAAAACGACGATTGATGCATGGTGCGAGAAAGAGAAAAACGACGGGGCCAAACCGCATGTGCTTAGCAGCAAACGCGCTGGCACTTGGCAGGGGCAAATGCACATTTACCGCGTCACCGACCAAGCCAATATGGGCAATGCCAATGTGCGTATAACCTACAAACCCACCAGCTTGCTCACCGCCGAGCAAACGGTTGAAATCGACGCACCCGCCGAAACCCGCCTTAGCCGCAAATACACCATGAACCGCGCTCGCCATTCCAACCGCCATACTTTTCATGGGCCAGATGCCTACGGGAATGGTATTGCCTATGGGCGTGCGCTTTATATTGTGCAAAATTTTCCGGGTGAGGCAGTCAAAGTCAAAGGCCGCGAGTTTATGATCGACAATGATTACACGCTGGCGACGGTTTGGCAATTTCATCGTGGCAACAAGCCCGAATATTTTGTGTTTGGCGTATTAAATTGGCAGGCCGATTAATAAGGATGAAGGATGAAGGATGAATTTTTTATCTTGTATCCTTCATCCTTCATCCTTCACCCTTCACCCTTCATCTTATGTCTACTCACACCTTCGCCCGTTTGCGGCTTGCGCCCGACATTTTGCCCAAACACGCGCTGGGTTACTATCTTTCGGCCATGTCTGGCATTTTGCTGCTTACCTACATGCCGCAAGCCCAGCCGCTTATTCTCAGCGATTTTTTAAAAGTTGATGGCAAAGAGGTTGGCAAAATTAGCGGCGATCTTGGGTTTTATGCCGAGCTAGTCGCCTTAGCGACAATTAACCTTTGGGGCAGTTGGTCAGACAAAGTAGGCCGGCGACTTGTATATGCCTTGGGTTTTTTGCTCATCGCCGTTGGGCTTTTACTTGCGCCGCTCAGCAGCACTCTCACCCAATTTACGCTTGCGCGGCTGGTGTTTGCGCTCGGCGCCTCTGCCGTTACTGGCATGATCTCAACCGTCATCGCCGATTACATCAGTGGCGCAGACCGTGGGCGGGCAGGTGGGCTACAGGGCATTATGAATGGCGTGGGCGCGTTGATTACGGTATTTTTATTGTTGCGCTTGCCCAATATTTTTCAAAATTCTGGCTTAAGTGCCATTGATGCTGGTCGCAATGCCTATTGGGTGGTCGGGGGCATCGCTTTATTATCGGCCATTTTAATGATGCTGATGTTGAAACCCGGCCTTGCCGCCCGCGAGAATGATGACAATGTGCCACTGACACAACTGTTGCGCGAAGGGGCACGGGCCGCTAAAGACCCCGCCATTTTGCTTTCATATTTTGCATCTTTCGCCGCTCGTGGCGATCTGGCGATTGTTGGCACATTTTTTACGTTGTGGGTGGCACAATATGCCACCAATGTGGCCGGAATGAACAGTTCCGCCGCATTGGCACGGGCGGGGGTTGTGGTTGGCGTGGCCCAAACATTTGCACTGATCGGCGCACCCATCATCGGCATTCTCAGCGACAAACTCAAAAGGATTGATGCCGTCATCCTTGCGGCGGCCATGGGCAGCGTTGGCTACCTCAGCACCATTTTCGTCACTGATCCGCTCGGCATCAGCATGTTTATTAGCGCTGCCCTTATCGGGCTGGGCGAAGTAGCAGGTGTGATCGCCAGCGGTGTGCTCATTGCTGAACGTGCGCCGCGCCAAACACGCGGTAGCATCATCGGGTTCTTTGGGTTATGTGGTGGCATAGGTATATTAATTGCCACCAAAATTGGCGGTATTTTGTTCGATGTGTGGCGACCAGCAGCGCCATTTATATTGTTTGGCTTGGCTGGCATCATAGTCGTTATTTATGGGTTGGCTATTCGTAATCGAGTAAGCCCGCCTTCGGTATCATCTTAATAATCACCAATCAACTAATCAACTAAAATGGCAGAAGTAAGCAAAACCCTCGTCGAAATGGTCGACGAACGTCCAAATATCGATAATTCAGAAGCATTTGCCCAATTATGGGATATTTATAGCGCGGCCCGTCAGCAATTTGACCAACGCTTTAAAGTGAGCATGGACCCCTGTTGCGCCGACCTTGTACCCGAATATGAAGGCTTGCCCGGCATCGGTGCTCGCGGCATGTTGAGCGTTTGGAGCGGCCCCGAAATAGATTGGTTTGTGCATTCGTGGATCGGCAACCCCAAATATAGCTTTACCAATATGCACTTTACCGCGTGGCTTGGCCCGCAGGTCAAAGTGCCGCATTTGGCGATTGCGCTTGGCACGGTGCCAGATATCTTTTTTTATATTGACTTTATGGCGCGGGCCGACACAACCATTGATCTTGAACACCTTGACCGATATTATGGGGCCGAGACCAACGACGAATATTTTGCATTTCGGCGTAACCCCAATATGGTGCAATTTGTTTCACCCAGTAATTATGTACGCCGCGTTATCAGCGAGAGCGCCATTTGTATCACATGTCAGCACACCCCCGAAAATATGCAGGCAATTAGAGACATGGTGTTTAAGCGGCTCAATCGTTGGATGAAGTGGATTGATGAAGCCCCGCCTGTGCCGCAAAGTGAGCGAGCCGCCTTGGCCGAGCGTGATTTCAATTTGCGCAAAAATAGCGCTGAGCGTGACCCCGCCAATGTGATCGGTGACCGATTGTTTGGCGTAGAAAAGAAAGAACGACTTGTGCGTACCTTGTGGGGCGGCGATCGTGTGAGCCAGCGACCGATGTAAATGACCTCATTACTGATAGGGCACGGCATGTTGTGACCCTATCAGCGGTACAATATTTAATTATGGTAAAAATTCTAACAGCCACTTATGATGGCAGCACGCTTGTGCCAAGTGCGCCTATCACTTTGGCAAAAAATATTGCTTACCTCATTACGGTGCAACCAATTACCGAATTTGAGACTATGCCGCAGGCCATGACGAACAATGTCACAGAACAACTTAATCAAGTTTATAAAACTTTACCCGCAAAGCTTGATGAAGAACTTACCCAAATGCAGTGGGCATCACTTATTAAAGAGGAATGGTAATGCAGCGCGGGGAAATTTGGTGGGCCAATTTATTTGATCCTGCTGGCTCGGGGCCGGGATATCGTCGTCCTGTCTTAATTGTGCAATCGAATCTGTTTAATGCAAGCGCCATTAATACGCTAATTGTTGCGGTGATTACTTCAAATCTTAAACTTGCGGATGCCCCCGGGAACCTGTTTCTACCTTCATCTGTAACGCAGTTGCCGTCCGATTCTGTGCTAAATGTATCGCAAATTATTACTTTAGATAAACAGTTTTTATCTTCGCGTGTTGGTCGATTGCCATCTGAGTTTATGGCTTTGGTTAATCAAAGCTTGCGATTAGTGTTATCACTTTAAATCTATTAAATTTAAATTAAAAACTATGCCTCTTATCGCCTCGCGCCTCATCGAGCGCATGACCCCAGATGAAATGACCCGCGCCAAAGTGGTAGAAAGCGTGCTGCCTGCCCTGCGCGAGGCCGCCAGCAAAGCCGATGCCGAGGCGAGGTTTCATTTGCCACATGTCACAACCTTTGCTCAAGCCGGTTTGCTTGGGCTGATTGTGCCGCGTGAATTTGGCGGCATGGGCGGCGGCTTGCGCGATCTGACCGGCGCTGTTTACACTTTGGCGACGGCTTGCCCCAGCACGGCCCTTGCCTATTTTTTTCATTGCAGCAGCGCCAGCCGTGGGTTATTGCCTTTAGAAGGGCTAGAGGCCGGGCTTTTTAACACCGTTGAAGCCCCGATTGTGCGAGCCTTTGCTCATAAATTGCTTCACAAAATGGGCACTGGTCGCACGTGGCTGGCCAATTTTGCCAGCGAAAGCGGTAAAAGCGAAAATGCCAATGTCACCATTAGCACCGAAGCCCAAAAAGTGGCAGGAGGCTGGCGGCTGAATGGGGTTAAGTCGTTTGGTTGTGGCACAGGGGTGGCCGATGAATATTTGGTGACGGCCAAGTTGGCTGCGGTTGACGGGATTGAGGGCTTGGCGCTGTTTTTTGTGCAGCGTGATGCCCCGGGTGTGAGCGCCCGCGCCCCATGGGAACCCATTGGCTTGCGTGCCACCGCCACCGATGGTATTGTGTTAAAAGATGTATTTGTGCCCAATGATGAAGCACTTGGCCTCCCGGGTGCATTTACGCGCATGATGAAAATGAGTCGTGGCAGTTTTGTTGGCAACCAGCTTGCTGTAACGGCGGTGTATTTGGCGGCGGCCCAAACGGTGTATGACTATGCCATTGACACGCTGACCAAGATGAAGTTTCAAGACACCGGGCGCTCGATTGCCGAAAGCCCGATGCACCAAGAATTGATCGGGCAAATGACAGTTGATCTTGAAACGGCTTATTTGTGGCAGCGCCGCCAACTTGAGCTAGAGAGCAGCGACCCACCGATTTTGCCAAAGCCGTTGGTATTGCGGCAATGGCGCATGGCAAAGGGCGAAATTTGCGAGGCCGCGTTTAGGGTCGGAACCAATGCCTTTAAAGCCTGCGGAACCAGCAATACGACCAACAATGGCTCTATCGCCCGTGCCTTGCGTGACCTCAGTATGGGATTGTTGCAAGCTTTTCCCGCCGAGCGCGGGCGGCTCGAAGTCGCCAAGATGGTGGTTGATGGCGTTGGGTTTAATTCGTTTGGGGCGAAGTGATGTGACAACGCGAAGAAATTTTATGTCGCTCTAAGCCCTGTTTTATTTGCATGGAATTTCTCAGGTTGCGCGGCTAAAATGCGGCTGTCATGCTTGAAATTACTTTTCTTGGCACTGGTGCTGCCTTGCCGATGCGCAGAGGCAGCAACAGTGCTTATCTCATCCGCACCGACACGGCCTGTATTTTGTTTGATTGTGGGCCAGCAATTTGGCAACAACTTGATGCTGTGGCGGTTCGCCCAAATGAATTAAGCCATGTTTTTATTTCACATCGACATGGTGATCATGCCCTTGGCTTCCCAATGTTGGTCTTGGCGTGGGCATTAGAACAGCCACCAGATCGGCCATTGCCAACGATTGTGACCAGTACATTGACATGGTCATCGCTCGAAACGGTTTTAAAGCACAGCTATGGCGATGATATTGCCGTTAAATGTTTGCAGGCCTTGCCTCGCATTTTGTTGCCTCACGATGTGTCAACCCAACTAACCTTGGCTGACGGCATTCAGATGCACACTTACCCAATGAATCATTCGGCCTTTGCACCAGTGTTGGGGGCAAGGCTTGAAATTGGGGCGACGATATTTGCGTTTACTGCCGATACAATGCCGTGTGAGACTATTGTGCCAATGGCAAAAGATGCCGATTTGCTAGTGCATGAAGCCAACTTGAGCGCCATTCTGCAACCCGAATTGGCCCAAGGGGCTTATGGGCATAGCACCGCCCAAATTGCAGGGCGTAATGCCCACGCCGCACAGGCGAAACGGTTGGCATTGGTTCACTTGGGTTCGCATTTGCAAGGTAAGGAAGACATCATGCGCGAAGAGGCACAGCGTGAGTTTGGCGGTATTGTAAGTGTGCCAGTGGCAGGGGTGACATATGCGTTTTAAGTTGTTTGGCATGTGTTTATTGTTGCTGATGGCTTGTGCACCGGCCCCCAACACTCCCACGCCTAGCGCCCAATTTTGCCAAACCCGCACCGAAGGTCGCTGGATTAAAAATGCCAATGGAAATAATGTCATTGTGCATGGGGTCAATTTGCCTACCCTGACCGAAATGGAAAAAAGCGGTATTTCTGTGGCTAATCGGCTACGCGATTTAGCGGCACAAGGGGCAACAGTGGTGCGTTTGCAAATGGGCGAAAACGAAATGTCGCAAACTGTCATCCCACTCAAAATTATGCCGGTGGTTCATGCGGCCAATGAATTGGGCATGGTGGTGATTTTATCGTGGAATATGGTGATTGAGGAGGTAAATAAACCGCAAATTTCGAGCACCGAAGAGTGGATTCGCCAACTGAATGTTTATATTGCGCGTGAACCGGGGGTATGGGTTGACCCGATTAATGAGATTCGCAGCATCCCATTGTCGCGGCGGCGCAATGTTGCGCAGCGTTATATCGATATTATTCGTGGTTATAACATTTTGAATATTGTGGTTATTAATGAAGCGTTTTGGCTATTAGATATAAACCCTGAAATAAATAAGCCTTTATCGGGGGCAAATATTGTTTATGGGGTGCGCAAACTTGATCAGCCAGCCCAATGGCCGATTGATCAACAACCTTTTTTGATTACCGATTGGGACGGTGGGGCGTATGATGTTGCCGCCGCCAAAATTGGCAGCATCACCCGTTTGGGTTTTGATAACACCGTTGCCCAAACCCAATGGAAATTGGCGCAGCCAGTTTGTAAATAGGTGGTGCTTGGTGC
>CAMDWA010000082.1 GCA_945877855.1 Thermoflexus hugenholtzii JAD2
ATTGTATTTCGCAACCCCCTCAACTCCCATTGACCAACAACCACTGCGCCTTCTCAATTTGCTCACGCACCGAGCGAGCCGAGGTGCCGCCGGTCACATCACGCGAATTGACTGATTGCTCAAAGTTAAAGACATCGGCAATGTCATCGTCAAAATGCGGCGAAATTGACTTCCAATCCGCCATCGTCAAGGCGTTGATCTTGGTGTGGTTGCGCTCGGCCAACGCCACCGCCCGCCCGCTGGCATGATGCGCATCTCGGAACGGCACACCTTTGCGCACCAGATATTCGGCCACATCAGTCGAGAGGATAGACGGATCGAGCGCCGCCCGCATTTTGTCGGCATTGGCCCGCAAAGTGCGAATGGCCCCCGCACACACCGGCAGCAACAATTCGAGCGTGTCGAGTGTGTCAAACAAGGCTTCTTTATCTTCCTGATAATCTTTGTTAAAGGTCATGGGCGTGCCCTTCATCACCATCAACATGGTAACGAGGTTACCCGTCAGCCGCCCCACTTTGCCGCGTGCCAGCTCCATCGCATCGGGGTTTTTCTTTTGCGGCATGATACTCGATCCAGTCGAATACGCATCGGCGAAGGTCACAAAGCCAAATTCGCTGGTGGCATAAATGATCAAATCTTCGGCCAAACGGCTGAGATGTGAACCAAGCATAGCCCCGACAAACAACAATTCGGCCACAAAATCGCGGTCGCTCACCCCATCAAAACTGTTTTGGCTGATCTCACGAAAGCCGAGGTCATTGGCCAGCGCAGCGCGATTAATAGCGAATGGGTTGCCCGCCAACCCCCCCGACCCCAATGGCAACACAGCTACCCGCGCCTCACATTCGGCCAGCCGCTCCATATCGCGTTGCAACATCCAAAAATAAGCCATGCACCAATGCCCAAAGGTGCTAGGTTGCCCGCGCTGCATGTGGGTATAGCCCGGCATTAGCGTGCTAACATGTTGCTCGGCTTGCGCCACCAACGCCGATTGCACACTTTGAATATTGGTTTTGAGCACTTGAATGGCCTCGAGGCAGTAAAAGCGCGTATCGGTTGCCACTTGGTCATTGCGGCTGCGGCCTGTGTGCAATTTGCCGCCGACATCACCCACTAGCTCTTTTAGCCGCCGCTCAACCGCAGTATGAATGTCTTCGTCGCCGTCTTTGATCTCAAATTTGCCCGCCGCAAATTCATCATGAATGGCTTGTAGCCCAGTTTGCAGGGTGGCGGCCTCATCATCGTTAATAATGCCAGCCATGTTGATGGCCCGCGCATAGGCCATGCTGCCGCGAATATCTTGCGACCACATGCGAATGTCGAAACTGATTGAATCTTGAAATTTCTTCATCAGCGCATCCATTTCGCCGCTAAATCGCCCGCCCCAAAGAGAGGCGGTGAGGGAGTTTGTGCTTGTTGTCATAAGTCTGATACTTCAAATAAATTTATAAATAATTCGGTATTGAGAATTTGCAAACCGCCAAATGGGTTTAATACCAATAATACCAACTTCCCGATCAAGATAGATTTTGGCTGCACATATTTTGTGCGTCATTCCGACGAGGAACGAGGAGGAATCTTTGCGTAAACATAATCATCGTGCTAATTTACCGCAAAGACCCCTCGCAGTTTACCCTGAGCCTGTCGAAGGGCATCGGGGTGACATGGCAATTTATTTAACTTGTTTTATTCCATTTTGATGAAGTGGTTGGTATAAGTCTTTATCTTCTGTCACGATGCATGAAGCGTTGCCAGCCAGCGCCAGCGCAATAAACATATCGTCGTTGGGATCTCTGCTCACCTGCGCAACCTGGGCCACATCAATCATCTCGGTATTCGACAAAATATCGAGGATAAGTTTCAAATTAGGTCGGGCATGTTTACGAATATTAACTTGGATACTGGGTCTTTCTAAAACAGCGACGGCCTCTGCAATCGTGTCACGCGAGACAATTAATTGAAATTTGTCGCCATGGTCAAAGACAATGCGCCCACTTCGGCTATATCGGTTTAACAAAGCCCGCACAAAAACAGTCGTATCAAGCACGACGCGCATGGCGCTCCTTACGAACCTCCATAACCGCCGTATCGATTAATTGATTAATTTCGTCTTCAGAAAATTTTTCTGCCAATTCGTTTCGTGCTGGTGCAAATTCGTCGTAAAGTGATTTAAACCAATCGCCATCTTTGGCTTTATATTCAACCGAGACAGGTTCAATGCGCAATTCGCTACCCTTGACTGAAATACGCAATAGCGTATCTTCGTCAATACCAAGTGCACGGCGAAAAGCCGCTGGAATGGTAATCTGTCCACTGCGTAATGGTCGAATCACTTTTGATATTACTGTCATCGTCCCTCCGTTTTACACATTTACATATTTACACATTTTAGCGCAGACGTAGACGTAAACATAAACATAGACGTAAACGTAGACATAGACGTAAACATGAACGTAGACGTAAACGTAAACGTAGACGTTTACGTTTACGTCTACGTTTGCATCTAAAAACTAACTCTCAATCACCTTCACAATGACGTAGCCCAGCGCCTCAAGCCCATTAAAAGCCCCGCGCTCGGCCTGCATAACCCAATCGCGCACCTCACCCAAATCGTTGCCGCCCGACGATATCACCACCGTCAGCCGCGGGCCGAGATCGGGCAAGGTTTGCCCGCGTGACTTAATATACACACGTGGGTGTTCGGCCTGTAAAGCCTGCAAATGATCGGCAATACGCGACTCGTCGCCGCGATCTAAAATAATACTACGCTCGACATAGCCACCGCTGCCAACGGTGCGGGCCAGCACCGGCTGAAGTGTGGCGGCAAAAATCTCTTTCATCTCCGACGGCACCCCGGGCAAACACACAATGGTGGTGTGGGCATTCACATCGAGGGCAATGGCAGGTGCGGCCCCGTTAGGGTTGCCAATGGCTTGGGCACCATGCGGCAAAATCGCCATCTTAATGCGGGCTTCGTTCAATTCGGCGCTATAACCCGGGCGAATGCTGGCGATGTGTAAATAACGCTTGCGCACCATCTCAAGCGCCTCGTCATTTAGCACCAACGGCAAATTAAAAGTGCGGCTAATCGCCCGCAGCGTCATATCGTCATCGGTCGGGCCAAGCCCGCCGGTGGTAATAATGAGGCGCGGCTGACGGCGCACTGCGTCTTTGAGCGCGTGCTCGATCTCATCATATTCATCACGCAACATCATCACGCGGCGCATGTGAGCGCCAAGGTTGGTGAGGTTGCGAATAAGCCAGTGTGAATTGGTGTCGAGCACTTGCCCGACCAATAATTCATTGCCAATGGCAAGAATTTCAACATTACGGTTTGTGGTCATGCTGGGCGATTGTAGCCGATTTATCAGCTCATTTCGGCCAATGCTTTGCGCGAGGCCGCCGCCGCCTGCCCACGACGCGGGCGCGGCGTTTTTTTGATGTGGGTTTGCAACGCGGGCGGGTTGTCTTTAAAAATCAGGTTTCCTGGCAAAACAGGTTGATATTGCTCAGCACCAATCTCATTCATCAGCGTCACCAAGCGCGTCTCTAGTGCCCCATAGCCGGTGTTGCGCAATTCGAGCGGCAAATTGAGCCGCTGGGCAATAGCCTCGGCCCGCGCCACAAAATCGGGCCGTTCGGTTTGCTGCAAATACACCACGCGGGTGTAATTGGCAAAATATTGGCTTTGCAGTTCTGGGTATTGCTTCAGCCCCAAGGTTTTCCACACGGTGCCATCAAACCCACGCACCAAAAAATCAGTGAGGAAAAAAGTGCCGGGCTGCTCTGCCATCGCTTGGTCGTGAATGGCCCCGCCATACATTTCGTAACAATGCGGCCCCGCCAAACGCGGCACATTGTAATGTTGCAACACCGCATCCAACTGCCCGCCCGTGCCACAATCGCCATAAGCCACAATCACGCGCTCATATTGTGGTATCAACACCCGCAATTTATGCTCGACATGCGGCGCAATACGCTGCGGCAGCGAATGGTCTTGGGCACTGATGCCAAACAGCCCGACATCCCAGCCCTGCCGCTTGACAATGGCGACCACCTCTCGCCCCAACGCCCCGCACAAAATGATAGCAACACGCATCTTAATAATTTTGAATTTTAGATTTTAGATTTTGGATTTTTGTGTAAGGGTCAAAATGATAGCAAATTTGCGCATCTCCCCCTCCCAGCCTCCCCGCAAGCGGGGAAGGGGTAACACCCCCCTCCCGAATACGGGAGGGGTTGGGGGAGGGGCGATTGAGTGGCTCTACTATAAAATCCAAAATCTAAAATTTCTCCTGTCTTTCCCTGCGCCGTTCACGCCGTGCCGAGCGCCCATCGGGTTCGTTGGCAGATTTGGCGGGCAATGCACCGAGGGCTTGTAGCGTGGGGTAAGGGTCGGTCATGTGCGGCAAATGCATCGCCCCAATAAACTCTTGTTGAAAATTGGGGTCGATGGCAGTTTCGATGTAATTGACATCGCGTGCCAATTGGGCCGATTCGGCGCGGCGGGTTTTGTTGAGCAAGGCGATACGTGCGCCATCCCCCGCCGCATTGCCCACCGCCACCACCGTCGCCAAATCACAATCGGGTATCAGCCCCAACACCATCGCGTGTAATGGGTCGATATAGCTGCCAAAGGCCCCCGCCAACACAATCTTATCCACCTTGCTCACACCCATGCCCAGCATCAACAATTTGCAACCGGCGTGCAATGCCGCCTTAGCCAATTGAATATTGCGCACATCATCTTGCGTGATAACGATGTCTTTGCCAGTCGCACTTTGTGCCGCCGTCGCCAACACATATTCGGCTTTCGGGCCATGCCACCGCATGTAAGATCTGGGATTAGGGATTGAGGATTGGGGATTCGACTCTTCTAATTTTCCATTTTCAATTTTCAATTCTAAATTTTCAATAAATCTGCCGTCCGACCGCAACAGCCCAGCGCGAAACAATTCGGCCACCACTTCGATGATGCCAGAGCCACAAATACCCGTCGCGCCAATGTCCGCGTCCGGCAAGGCATCCGACCATTCGTCTTTGCCGATCACTTTAAAACGCGGTTCGCCAGTCGCATAATTAATCCTCACCCGCTCAATGGCCCCGGGCGCGGCCCGTTGCCCATGCGAAATCTGCCCGCCCTCAAAGGCTGGCCCAGTCGGGCTGCTGCAACTCCACAACCCATTGCGGTTGCCCAGCACAATCTCGGCATTGGTACCAATGTCAATCAACAAAGTCATGGCATCTTGGCGCTCTGGCGCTTCGGCAATCAACACCCCCAAATTGTCTGAGCCGACATGCCCGGCCTCGAGCGCAGGCAAATGCACATTGGCGGCGGGGTGCAGCCGCAAACCCAATTCACTGGCTTTTACATCAATGGGGGCGTGGGTGCTTAGGGTGAATGGCGCTGCGCCTAACTCGGTGGGGTCGATGCCCAGTAACAGCGCGTGCATCACGGTATTGCCCACAATCACGGCCTCATAAATCTCATTCACTGCAATCTTGGCGCGTTTGGCGGCTTTTTCGATCAGGGTGTTTAAGGTACCAATGACCGATTCGGTCAATTTACGCAAGCCGTCATTGCCGTTCATCATGACATAACTCACGCGGCTCATCAGGTCTTCGCCAAAACTCACTTGGGGGTTCATGGCGGCTTCAGTCGCCAACGTTTCGCCCGTCGTCAGGTCAATCAAATGCGCCGCAATGGTGGTGCTGCCCACATCAATCGCCAGCCCATACAACCCCTCATGAAACCCGCCCCGCACATCCAATACGCGCCCCGATGTGTGATTCGGGATTAGGGATTGGGGATTAGGGATTGGCTCTTGACTCTTGGTTCTTGGTTCTTGGTTCTCTTCGCCATGCACCGTCACCGTCACCTTGTGTTTGCCCGCTTTCAGCGCATTGGTCAGTTGGCGCAGGGCCGTGATATCAATGGTGAGGTGTTGCAAATGCCATTCACGCGCCAGCGCCTCTTGCAGCCGTTCCCAATCGCCGCGCCGCTCGCCCAAGGCATGTGGCTCTACTTCAACATAATATTGATGCAAAATCGGGTCGATCTCAATCGGGCGTGTGCCAGCATTTTTGCCAATGACTTGTTTGCGTTGTTGGCTTTCGGGCGGCACGGTAATGACCACATCGTCAGTAATACAGGCCACGCATGACAATCGCCCGCCCGTGCTCAATTTGCTGGGATGGCGACGAAAATAATCGCTTTCATCGGCGCTGGCTGGGGTGACATGGGCTTCGGCAGATTGAATGCCGTATTTGGCAAATTCGCCGCGCTCGACAATCACCTTACATTTGCCACAGGTTTGTCGTCCGCCGCATACACTATCAACATCAACACCCAATTGACGCGCAGCATCAAGCAAGGTAATGCCAGTTTGCACCCGGCCTTGTCGCCCAGAGGGCTGAAAAATAATGAGGGGGGAATTTGAGGCCGTCATTTAAATAAATTTCACCATACCAATCATTTCGTCAGCAGTTATATTTTGTGCGATGATTACCAAACGTTTAATCATCTCGCTAATTGTCCGAGCATTTTTGTCGCAATAAATAATGCCAGCATGATCAATAAAATGCTGAGCAATTCGGAGTAAATCGCGATCTTGCGTAAAAAGCACACGCCCATGTGCAGTTGCGTGCGCTAATTGATCTTCATCAATATGACCAAGCAAATGCATTTCTGAGGTTGTTGTCACATCAATGCCATGATGTTGTAACCCTTTTGCAACGGCATGAGCCACATTTTCATCTAAATGAAAGCGTATTTGGTTATCATTCATGCCTGCTCAATCAATTTAAGAAAATCGGAGTCTTGTTCGCGATATGCTTTTTCATAAGCTTCGCGATCTGCCTTAATTTTTTCATCAATGCTGCTTTGATGATCATAATAATAGGCAAGCGCCGCGTGAATTTGGGCCGGGGATAAACCATAATCTGCACCTATTTGTGCAATGGTTTGGCCCTGATAAAGATGGCAAATGACAATATCACCAACAGTAATCCGTCGCCCAACAATACGCGGGTTTCCGGCTCTTACATTGGCTGTAACCGTAATATGGTGATTGTAGCTCTTCGCCAAGCTAATTGCCTTGGCAATTCGTTTGCGTTGAGGTGCAATTGTTAATGTCATAACCATATCTTACTCAAAGTGAAATAATTCATTTACAGTTTAGCTGATTTCACTATTTCAGCTAGGGCAAACCTCGGAGGTCTTCGCGCAATTTGCGGCTACAAGGTTAAACTGCGCAAAGACCTCCGAGGTTTTAGCGGTTAAAATTACCCACGCCGCTCACGCCGAGCACGTTTATCTTCGCTCATGCTCTTACGCTCAGCCAAAGGTGCGGTAAGTTGCAGCGTGCTGGGGTCGAGCGGCGGCATGGTGCGTAACGCCGTCGTCATGGCCTTAATGTGGGCCGGGCTACTGCCACAACATGCCCCAATAATGGTGGCCCCGAAGGCGCGGAAACGTCGTGCATGTTCGAGCATATGCTCCGGCGTGGCGTTGTAAACCGCGCGCCCATCTACCAACGTTGGCATACCAGCATTGCCCTTAGCAACCAACACCACATTGGGATCAACTTGGTGCATGGCGTAAATGGTGGCCTCAAGCTCATCTGGGCCATTGCCACAATTGGCACCAATGGCCGCCAAATCAAGCTTCGCCAATTCATTTACGGCTTGGGTTGGGCTGACCCCCATCATGGTAAAGCCTTTGGTATCAAAGGTCATGGTGGCAACAATGGGCAAATGCGGCGCGGCTTTGCGTGCGCCAGCAACGGCGGCTTGCACCTCCATTAAGTCGCTCATGGTTTCAACCCAAAATACATCTGCGCCGCCCGCAGCGATGCCTTCGGCTTGACGGGCAAATCCATCAACCGCGCTTTCATAGGTCAGTTTGCCCATTGGCTCAAATAATTCACCACTTGGCCCTATCGACCCAGCAACGACGCGCTCGGGGCCAAATTTTGCGGCTTCGTCACGTGCCAATTCCACCCCGAGTTTGTTTAATTCATAGGTGCGGTCTTGCAAATTGTGCATTTTTAGGCGAAATGGAGTGCCGCCAAAGGTATTGGTAAGAATAATTTGTGAACCGGCTTCCAGATAGCCACGATACACCGCCCGCACTTTGTCTTGTTTGTCGGGCAAAGCATTCCACATTTCAGGCGGGTCGCCAAACATCAAACCAGCGGCAAATAACATGGTTCCCATACCGCCATCAACCATAATGGGGCTATTGTCTTCGCGGCTTTTGGCAAGGAGAGCAAGAAATCGATTTGTCATAGTTTTTCACGAATTGCTATTATCTGCGCCAAATGTTCGTTGTCGTGACCGATCAAAATGCGAACTTGTTGGTGCAATTTTGTGACCCCAAATGTATCATGAGTGCAAATGCGAATCCAGTCAGTATTTTTTAAGCTGGCGAGGTAACTGGTGGTTGCGACACGGCGCTCAGCAAATTCAGCCAACAATACCTCAATGGGAATGCTGGCATCATAGGCATTTTCGTCAGGCACAATAAAGGGTTCGTGGGGGTTATCTTGCTCGACGATGCGCTGTAACCGCGCCCGAAATTTTGGCTCAATATCAATCAAATGTGCAACGACCTGCGCAATACACCACTCGCCTGCCATTGGCACAAAACGCATATTGTCAGCATTGAGCGGTCGCAGCATCCGTGCCACGTCTTTGGGGCCAGATGCCAACGCATCGATGAGCATTTGGGCACGGGGGTTGATCATTTTAATGGGTGAATGGCTGAATGAGTGAATGGCTGAATGAGTGAATGGCTGAATGAGTGAATGGCTGATTAACTAAATCACTCATTCACTCATTCACCCATTCACTCATTGATTTGCGGCTGCGGCGGCCTTATCGATCTTATCTTGTTTGCGCACATTGTCCATATAGGCTTTGGCAATGTCAACCGAAGTCGCTGCATCGCGGCCATAGGCATCGGCCCCGACCGCCATCGCAAAGGTTTCAGAGACAGGTGCGCCGCCGACCATGACATATATTTCTTCGCGCATACGTTCATCAATGAGCATCTGATTCACCACTTTCATATAAGGCATGGTGGTGGTCAACAAAGCACTCATACCGATGATATCTGGCTTGTGTTCTTTGATAGCCGCCAGAAATTTGTCGGCATCGACATTAACCCCAAGGTTGATGACCTCGAAGCCAGCGCCCTCGAGCATCATTGCCACAAGGTTTTTACCAATATCATGAATGTCGCCCTTAACCGTGCCAATCACCACCTTGCCGACACGCGGTGCGCCGGTTTCGGTGAGCAAAGGCCGCAAAATTTCCATGCCCGCTTTCATCGAGTTGGCAGCCATCAACACTTCGGGCACAAACAATACCCCATCGCGAAAGTCAACCCCGACCACATCCATCCCCGCAACCAAGCCTTTCTCAAGCACTTCGGTTGGGCCATAGCCACGCTTTAGGGCTTCGTTTGTCTCGGCGGCAACTTCTTCCTTCATGCCGTCGTATAAGTCATCTTGCATTTGTAGCCACAACTCGTCGTCGGGCAAATCGCTAAAATCCATGGTTCTCCTCAGAAAAAAATTTACGAATTACGAATTACGAATTACAAATTATAAATTTTGAGCGACTTTGGTATCGTCTTAATAAACAAGGGTAATTAAAAAGTGGCAATGCCGAAATGACTATGCCTATATCGCTTATGGGGATATAGGCATAGTCATTTCGGCAAAAACCTGTCTTACCGCTCATTATTAAGAATTATCAAATTCGTAATTTGTAATTTGTAATTCGTAATTATTTACGGGTATTTTACGCGGCTTAAGCCTGTGCCGCTCGACGGGATGCTCGACGTGCTTCACGTTCGGCACGCGCCTGATCGGCAGCGCTGACAGCGGCATTTACCGGTGTGGCCCCACTGGCAACGGCAGATTGGGCATTTTCGCGGCTGACGGCAATCCAATTCAAACAATTCTCGTCGTGTCCCATCATCAAATCGGCAGCCATAATGCTGCGTTTAATTTCGTGCTCAATGGGGTTGGTGATGGCGCAGGTCATGCCCGCCGCAATCGCCATTGCCAAAAACGCACCGTTTAACACCGGGCGGCCCGGCAAGCCAAATGAGATATTGCTGGCGCCACAACACGCATTGCAGCCCAGTTCTTCGCGCACCATGCGCACCAATTCAAACACATTTTTGCCCGCGCCCGCAATCGCCCCGGCTGGCATCGCCAGCGGGTCGATGATGACATCGCACCGCGGAATACCATATCGCTCGGCGCGTTCGACGATCTTTTTAGCCACTTTGAGCCGCTCACGCATGTCATATGAAATGCCGGTTTCGTCATTCGAGATGGCGATTACGGCGGCTTTGTATTCGGCCACCATCGGCAAAACGCTCTCTAGGCGTTCTTCTTCGCCTGTCACCGAGTTGACCAATGGCTTGCCTTTGACTGCGGCCAACCCTGCCTTAAGCGCAGCCACAATCGACGAGTCGATACAAATCGGCACATCGGTCACGCTTTGCACAATACGAATGGCTTCGGCCAACAGGGCCGGTTCATCGGCCAATGGAATGCCAGCATTCACATCGATGACATGTGCACCTGCGGCGACTTGATCGATGGCATCTTGACGCACACGGCTAAAATTTCCGGCGGCCATTTCGGCGGCCAATTTTTTGCGCCCGGTTGGGTTAATGCGCTCGCCAATGATGACAAATGGGCGATTTGGCCCAATAATCACGGTTTTGGTCGGGGATGAGATGATGGTTTCTAGCATAAATAAGTTGAAATTGTCCTCAATCTTAAATGAGGTTTCTTAGATTTTTTATAAAAATTGGATTTTTGCAATATTACGGCGTAAGACCCATTCACAAAATAAATAACCGATGTAGAGACGGGTCGGTGACCCGTCTCATTTTTGCCATACCAACAATAAATCAGCCAAAAAGACGGGTCACCGACCCGTCTCTACAGGTATATTTGGCGTTGAATATAAAGATAAATTTCGACATAATATCCACGCCATATCGGGCTTTTTAATTTTGGTTAATTTTACGTGGCAATAATCCAGCTTTTTGAATGATATCGGCCACCATTTCTTCTTGACGATAAGCCATGACATGCACCCCAGCCACGCCTGCAATTTCGCGCACTTGTTGAATGATCTCGATGCAAATTTGTTTGCCCTCAGCCGTTTGTTTGTTTTTGGGCGTTTTCTCCATGCGGCGCATTAAATCATCCGGTATCCACACCCCCGGCACACGGTCGCGCATAAATTCGGCCCCTTTAAATGAGCGCAATGGCCCGACCCCAGCCAAAATATACACCCGTTTGTCTAAACCCAAATCGCATACCCGCTGCATAAATTGCTTAAAGCGTGGCATGTCAAAACAATATTGGGTTTGAATAAACTCTGCGCCAGCTTGGGCTTTTTTAGCCAACCTTAAAGGCCGCCAGTCATAAGGCGGCGCAAATGGGTTTTCGACCGCGCCGATGAAGAAACGGGGCTTGGTTGACAATTTGCGTCCGCTGAGCAACACCCCTTTGTCACGCATGGTGCGCACCACTTGCAACAATTGAATCGAGTCAAAATCAAACACGCGCTTGGCTTCGGGCTGGTCGCCATTCGACACATCGTCGCCGGTGATGCATAGCACCGTGTTTACGCCCATTGCCGCCGCGCCCAATAAATCACCCTGAATGGCGATGCGATTACGATCACGACAACCCACCTGCAAAATGGGTTCATAGCCCGCCCGCGTTAGCAAAGCGCAACAGCCCATGCTGCTCATGTGGCAATTTGCACCTGCGGCATCAGTGGCGTTAATTGCATCGCACACCTCAGACAACACCAAGGCATTTTTATACACATCGTCGGGGTTGGCGCTATCGGGTGCATCTAATTCTGCCGTGACAGCAAAGCGCCCAGACTTTAATACCCGCTCAAGGCGGCTGTTTGAAACGAGATCCATTGGTTGATTGATTGGTTAGTTGATTGGTTGATTAGTTGATTGGTTGACTAAAAATCAACCAATCAACTTTATCCCCACCCCTTTGGGGTCTGCATGTCTTTGCCATCGAGCATATTGGCCCATGACGATGTGCCTTGTAGACTGCGGTTTACGGGCGGTTGTAATGTTTGAATGTCGTTGACATAAACCGTCATGTGTTGGCTACGTTCCCACGCTTGCACCCAGACACAGGGCATATCGGGAACCACCTCACAATTGCCGTTATGGCGCACCCCGCCACATGGCCCATTGCGCAAATTTTTGGGGCAATTCATCGGGCAGGTCATGCCGGTGCTGTGCAAAACACATTGCCCACACATTTGACAATTAAACGCCCAGCCCTTTAACACCTCTTCACTCCGCACCATCAATTTATTGGCGATACGCGGTGATAATTTTCGCATCCAAGGGTAAGTTTTGGCGATGAAGCGTTTTGAAATGAGGTAGGTTTGTTCTAAAAAACGTGGATGGTTTTTTAACCATTCTGAACCGGGGGCGCGACGCGCTTCTTTTAATGGGCTAATTGACATTATCGGGGGATTCCAGACCAACCCAACGATTTGAGTTTGGCACTAATTTTGTGACCAGTATCAATGGTCATGGCAATATATTTTTGGGCGCGTTGTTGTGCAGGAAATCGGTGGGCGGGGCCAAACATACAAATTGAGGCAACAATTTGGTTGTTTTCATCACGCAAAGGCGTTGCCACCCCAATGCCATCGAGGTTATATTCACCATTGGTCCATGAATAGCCATTCTCACGAATCGTTTGCAATTCCTTGCGCATTTTTTCGGGGTCGGTAATGGTATTTTTGGTGAATCTTTGCATCGGCTGGCTTAAATAAGCTTCAATTTGTTCCGCTGGGCGGAATGCCAAAATCAATTTGCCATCTGAAACACAATGCAGAGGAAAGCGCAAACCGGTGTAGTCTTTAAGATGAAATAATTGCGAGCCATTGATTTGATCAATGTAATGCATTTCATCGCCCTCGGCGATGGCTAAGGTAACGCTTTCGTTGCTCAGGTTGACCAATTGTTGAAGGTAGGGATGTGCAATACTGATTAAGCTGCGTGAATGCGGCACCCGCGATGACATCGCCACCAATTCGCTGCCGATTCGAAACCCCTCGCGGTCGGTCAGCCGTTCAATGGCATTCAGGCTGAGCAAGGTCGATAACATACGGGCCACGGTGCTTTTGGGCAAGCCAACCAGTGTGGCAATATCGGTCAAATTAATGCCATCGCTGTGTTTAGAAATGGTGTTTAGAATCTCAAAAGCGCGTCGTACAGAGCGAATGTCATCAGACATAATCTTTCTTATATTATGATTTAATTGTATTCTGTTCCGGCAGATGGGAATCTTTTCCAACAAGCGGAAAAAATGGCAAAACGATCCTTGCCCTTAAATATCAACATCAAGGCATGGGCTTAGTGCGCGTCCCCAGACGCGCATTTTGGCTTGCGCAAAATGTGCGTCTGGGGACACGCACTAAGCTATATTGTGTTGGCTAATTTAAATCACTTCTAACTGATCCCACTTTGGCAAGGCCGGATAAGCCGCGTGTGGCTCAGTCTGATACCAAAAGGCGGTGGAGGCGATATCGTCTTGTAAGGGCAAATATTTGCGCCCACCCGGATAATTCCACCAACCCAGGGCCTGAATCGTCACACGCAAATCGTGCTCAAAACGAATCGGGTCGGTGATGTGCCAGCGATACATGCCAAAACGCTGTTGGGTTTGATAATTTGCGAAAGCCCAGTGTATGGGCCAGTAAACCCGCCATACTCGCCTTTGGGTTGCTCAAAATTCCACGCCCCGCCAAAATAATCTTCGGTGCCGGTGCCGCAAATGGTCGGCCAATCACCGTCGCCATCCATATAAAATTTAATTTCGCCTTCACCCCACCAGCCATTGTTATTGACACCCCACGCCAAATACGTGCCAACGTATTGCCCCCAACCTTGCACCCCGTCAAGCAACGTATGCACTTGTTTATAGCCAAGCGGGTTGCTGCGTCGCCATTGGGCATGAAAATAGGCGGCATCGCTCGGCACTTCGGTCAGGGCATAGGTAATTTGATAATAGCAAGTGCAGTTTTCTTCCGCCAAATTCTCAATCGTAATACGGGCCGATTTGCGAAATGGCATCTCCCAATAGGAATTGAAGCCACCTGCCGGGTTGGCAGCAATGGCCAACGAACGCACATTGCTGCGTTGACACCAGCCATTGCAAAAAAAATCACCCACTGGCGTTTCAACCGATGGCGTTTCTTCACCGTCCCAATAAATACGCAAAATGCTGCTGCGCCAATAAGATGGGAACATGGTCAGCCAAATGTGTTGAATGGCCCCGGGTTCGTTGATCTCGGCAAGGGTAAAGGTGCTGCCGGGGGCGATATTGACCGAGGGCGAGATTTTCCAGCCTTGGCCCAAATCACGGCCCACCTTTGCGCCGGTGCCATCGGTGGCCATGCCGCCTTGGCTTTTTGCGCCACTAAAATTTTCAGGGCTGATCGAGCGGGTTTTGGCGCGTGATAATCGCGACAAATTGCCGAGGTTCATGCCTAAACCATTAAATGGAGCTGGGGAATGGGTTGAGTTATTCATAGGTTTTATACCCCGCATGGGTAAAAATTGAGAAAATACAGATTTCACCATCTCCCAACAAGCTATGCTTATTTGGAGATGGTGAAATCGGCGAAAAGCTCAGTTGCGAGCCTACTTTAGTATAGCAATCTGCCGCAAAATGGGTATCAAACACGGGTCGCCAAAATAAGTTGACGCTGACGCACCAGCGATGGAATGATGAAGGCGCTGAGGGATACGATACCGGCAGCGACGAGATACATGGCGGTTAACCCGCCAATATCAAGCACAATCCCCAAAAGCCATGCGCCAATGCCAACGCTAATATCGAAGCCGAAAAAGGCCGAGGCGGTGGCGCGGCCTTGTTGGTCGGGTAATACCATCACATGATGTGCAATCAGGGCCGGGTGAAACAACCCGCCCGCGCTGCCGATGCAGGCGGCGGCAGCGATCAACATGGGCGCAGTATTGCCAAAGGCGGCCAATAACAGCCCTAAGATGGTGACAGCCATCGAGCCAAGCATCATGGTGCGAAAAGGCACGCGATCAATATAGCGGCCCAAGGTGAGGCGGGCGATGATGATAGCGATGCCGTAGGCCGTGAATAACATGCCCGCGGGTTGCACCCCGCGCCGATCAGCCAACAGGGTAAAAAACTGAAAGAAGGCACAATAACCCATACCCAGCAACATCATGGTAAGCATGGGCAACCACAATGGGCGTGGAAAAACCCAAAGCTGGCTGAGTTTGAGTGGCTTGCGTGGTAAATTTTGCCCATTGCTCATGGCATGAGTACCGCGCAGCGGGCGAATGGTGACGATGCCCAAAGCGCTCAGTGCCATACACGCGATAAACCAAAATGCCCCATCTTGGCTTAATAGGCCGTTGCGCAGGCAAAAATCGAGCAGGGCCGGCACGAGCGCCATCGCAATATTGGCCGAAACCGCAAACATGGCTAAACGCCGCCCGCGATTGTCGCTAGTGGAAAGCAGGCTGACCAAGGCTGTGCCAGCAGTGGTGAAGGTGACATAACCGACGGCTTGGAACATACGCAAGACAAATAAGAGCGGGGCAAAAGTGGTGAGCGGAACCCCACCCGCGCCGATGGTGAGCGCCAACGCGCCAAAAATAAGGACGGGGCGCGTGCCAATACTATCGACCAAGCTACCGGTAAGCGAGCGAAAGATGAGCGAGGCGGCTACAGTCGCCCCCATAATCACACCGATTTGCCAATCGGGCAAGCCAATGCTAACCAAGTAACGCGGCAGTGGCAAGATAAGTGCATAATACCCAGCGAAGAAGATGAGGGTGGCAAGCCATACACGGTTATAGTCCTTCATGGGGGTATTGTATGGCACTTTAGGCCATTCGGGGATGGTTTTACAGGCAGATTCTGGTGTTTATTTTTGCTGAGTAGCCTTGATTACGGCTTACCATATACCCATAAATATGGGTTTATGGTAAGATATATTCGTGAAAACCACACTCGAAATTCCAGATGATATTTTTAGGCAAGTGAAATCACAATCGGCGCTTGAGGGCATAAAGCTAAAAGATTTTGTTGTGCAGGCGTTGATGTATCGCTTAAGCAATGCCAAGCCAACCTCAACATCATTAAAAACGGTTGATTTTCCATTAATCAAAGCAAAACCGGGGTCTTTAGCCGTGTCGAATGAATTAATCGATCGGGCAATGAATGAACAATTAGAAGCAGAAGCGGCTGAATATGCAAAGTTTATGTGATATTAACGTGTTGATTGCGCTGATTTATGAGGGGCATCTGCATCATGGGCTTGCCAAGACTTGGTTGAATAGGCAAAATGATAAAGACGCAATTGCCATTTGCCGCGTCAGCCAACTGGGCTTGTTACGGATTTTGACAACCAAGGCGGCAATGGGCGACGCTGTTTTAACCATGGAAGCGGCTTGGCAGACCTATGAATTGTTGATGCAGGACGAGCGATTTATATTTTTGCCAGAGCCAGCATGGTCAACGATGAATGTAGGGCTAAAGCAATTGACCACGACCCAGCAAGCCTCGCCTAAGGTTTGGCAAGATGCGTATTTGGCGGCTTTTGCACTTGAGTGCAACTTGAAATTGGTGACTTTTGATCGTGGCTTTCAAAAATTTGCCCATTTGAAACTTGAGTTACTTTAGCGAGGGTTAAAATGATAGTAGAAGCGTAAAATCGTCGTTTTTGCATAACATCTGTCATTTTGCCCCTGACAATTTTCTTAATTTTCATTAATGCATTTTTTTTCGGGCCGTGAATTCGTTTACGGGCTGGCAATCGCAAATTGGTTAAGGGATTGATTTGCGTTAATGCTCAAATCTGGCTTCTTGTAGTATTCAACACCAACTATGAACCGCATTGAACTTCGTGACGCACTGACTCAGCATTTTGACTTGGATGACATACGGCTGTTATGCTTCGCACTTGGCATTCACTATGACGAATTGCGCGGCGACACTCTATCTGCCAAGTCCATCGCCTTGGTTGAATGGTTCGAGAATCGCGAGACTGTCGCACAGTTGGCAGAACAGATCTATCAAGCGCGGCCCCAATTGCGCCCACCCACGCCGACGACACCCACAAACACGCGCCTGACCACCAACCCATTCGGCGATAAAGGCAAGGTGACTGAGACACAACGCTATTTGGTGCGTCAACCGATGACGCGCATGGTGTTTGATGAACTTAGCAAACACAACAGCGTGTCGTTGGTGGGCGATTCACAAACGGGCAAATCGTCGTTGTTGTGGCATGTGGCGCAACAGGCTAAAAGCACGCTTGGCCCCGACCACGAGGCGGTGTATTTGGATATGCAATTGTTGGCCGACGACAACGATTTTTATGACGAATTGTGCTATTTGTTGCAAGTGCAACCCGTCTGCCGAGGCTTGCAACTGCTGCGCAAATTGCGCGGGCGCAAGGTGGTGTTGTGTTTGGATGAGATGGAGAAGATGACATGGCGCGGTTTTAGCCACGATTTGCGCTCAGAGTTGCGCGGCATGGCCGATGGCCCACTCACGCCATTGCGGCTACTCATCGCCAGCCGTAACCCGCTCGAGCAGTTGTTCCCCGACAGCGCCGAGCATACCTCGCCGCTGGGTGGGTTGTGTCACCCATTTCGCTTGCCCCATTTTAGCCTCGCTGAAGCCGAGGCGCTGGTAGCGCAACGACTAGGGGCGCTATCGTCGCCTTTTCATGCCGAGGCGGTGCGCCAAGCGTGGCAACGCAGCGCTGGTCATCCGGCTCGGTTACAGGCCGAGTTGTGGCAGTTGACGCAATGAGGCATGTAACGCAATGTTTGCGGCTGTTTTAATGACTCATGTGACGCAACACGGCAGTTAGTTCTTTAAATGCGCTCGATATCGTCAATACAAACCAATGTGAAAATCGTCATCCCGACACGAAGTGAGGGATCCCTGTAGCCTAAACCAGCAGAAGTGTAACACTGGCTTGTCAAAACCTTGGCTGACCTGACTACATTTTGGGCAAATTTAATTTTCAGGGATCCCTCGCAGTTTACCCTGAGCTTGTCGAAGGGCGTCGGGGTGACGCTTTAGAGGTGATAAGTTTGAGATGACGGCTTATACTTTTGCGATGATTAAAAATATGGCGTGATGAGGTAGGGGGCAAAATGATAGCGGAATCGTCAAATCGTCATTTTTGCGTAACATCTGTCATTTCGAAATTCAAAGACGCGGCTCAGAAAATTCGCGTCCAACAAGTTGGAGAAACTTATAACCTCTAAGTATCATCCCGACGCGCAGCGAGGGATCCCTGAAGATTAAATTGGGCAAATATGTAGTCAGGTCAGTTGAGATTTTGACCTGCCATTGTGACGCTTGTGTCAGTTTAGGCAACAGGGATCCCTCACAGTTTA
>CAMDWA010000083.1 GCA_945877855.1 Thermoflexus hugenholtzii JAD2
TAGTTGCAGGAACGGTTGTTGTGATAAAAGCACTCGTGCCGGGGGCCAACGAGTAGGGTAAATCGGTTAATATTTGACCAAAGCGCGTATCGACAAGATTATGCTGGGTTAAAGTGATACCAGAAATGTTGCGGATGGTATAGCAATAAGTTACTTTGGCGTTATAGGGAACCGTAAGGCTACTGGTTGGGGCGCAGGTTTCTGTGCCATCTGATCCAACTGTTAGAAACAGGGCTAATGAAATTGGCGTAACCTCGACATTGGCAAACGCATTGGATGTCGTGGTTAATACGCCATTGCTAGCGTACCAACTGCCCATATGTTTGTGTGTTTGGACAACTGTGGCGGATTTAGTAACGACCAATGTCGCACCTGGTGCGACTGTTTGATTGAGACCTTGCTTTACAACACCTAAACGATCATCTGTGACGGTATGAATAGAGAGCGGGATTGAACCCGAATTGCGGATGCCATAACAGAAAACCAGATCTGTATAAGGTGGTACGACAATAGCATTACTATTAAGGCAGTCATATTGATTGTAACCCACCCCCATAGACATGATGACGGCTGCCGGTTGCACCGTAACTGTGGCGGTGCTGCGGGCTTGCACGCTAATGGTGCCATTTGAGGCTATCCAAGTTGCGCGATTGACTGTGCTTTGGGTCAAAGTCGTTGTGCGGGTAATAAACCCACTCGAACTTGGGTTTAATACATAAGCTAACCCTGTCAAGATTGGCCCGCTTTCGGTATCTGATAATTCGTGTATGGTTAAAGGGACAGAACCAACATTACGAACAACATAACAAAAAGTAATGGCTGTATTTTGCCCAACATCAATTGCATTACGAATGGCGCATCGCCCAGCATCGACCCCGACTGTTTGCTCAAGTGTAATATCGGCTTGAATGATATTGACGGCTAACGAACTGGTTGCAGTGGTTGTCACAATATTATTGCCAGCCGACCAACGACTGTTATATACCTTGCTGGTGGTTGGTGTTTCGTTTCGTGTAACAAAGGTACTTTGGCCGGGCGACAATGAAATTTGCAGATTGCTTTCTAATGTGCCCAAGATTGTATCGGTAATTTGATGATTTGTGAGGGTGATTGACCCCGTATTCGTTACTTTAAAACAATGCACAATCGTTGTTTCGAGTGTTACTGTGATGCTTGATTGTGATGGGCACGCTCCATCGTCTGGTAAGCCTACCGTATGCGCAAAGGTAATTTGTGGGGACTGAACAGATACAACGACATTTCCGCTTTGAGCTGTTGCGTTGCCACCCGCACCACTTGCTTCCCACAAAGCGCTGGTGTTTAATGATTGCGTAGCGACAACAGTGCGGGTGATCATATGCGTTTGGTTGGGCAGCAGCGTGAGTGCCATGCTGTTGTGAATAACGCCTAACACATTATCAGTGAGTGAATGGGTTGAAAAAGTTGTTGTCCCGGTGTTTGTAATACGGTAGCAAAATGTAATATTACTACCTGCCAACACACTCACTTGGTTGCTGATGGCACACGTGGGTTCAACGCCTACTGTTTCTTGCAAAAGCAGTTGTGCAACAACCGGGCCTTGCGTTAATTGCTTTAATTCTGGTGGCAAAGGGGTGGCAATTTGGTTTGGGGCGATGTTTGCAAATGATGACTCATGTGGCGTAATTAAAGAAATCCATAGAATGAGGATGAACATGAGCCGTACCAGTAACCGTTGATTAAACATGATAGGTAATTTTAGCCTGAAGAAATGAAAATAAGCATAAAAAAACTTGACAATTTATGTTTGCAATGCAACCTTCTCGATAATTGAGGGCATTTTCCAAAGACATAATGCCGAACTCATGATATGTGCATTGGTAGCGTGAGGCTGCCTACACTACCAACGCTCATATCGTGAGTTCGATGACAATTTTTACTAAGATTTATCGGCCTGTGAAACACGTCGAGCAGCAAGCCATAGCGTAAAGAAGGTGAGCAGAAGATAGCAAATGGTTAAAATGACAAAGGGCGGTAATAAGTTTAACGGGGTTGTGCCGGTAATTGGCACACTAAATTCCCACAATTTGCCGTTGCTATAAAAATTTAACTCGGTTGCCACCAATGTGCTAATGGGGCTAAGGCTGGTTAAAATAATCATTAAGGTCATAAAAACCCGCTCAAGTGTGCTTGAGCCTGTAAATAACACGGCCCCAAAGCTGCTGGCGATAAGGGCGAGTATGGGAATCCCAATGACCATTAATAATACAAATGAATAGGTCAAAATAATTGCGCCAAGGTTTGTTTTGCAAAAAGTTGAAACGAATAACCCGATACTGGTAAACATCAGCCCAGAAACCAGCATGATCCAAATCGAAATGACCGTTTCAAAGGGTTCAATCCCCCCCAACATAAGTGGCAAACTTAATAATGGCAATGTGCTAATAATGAGCAAAAAAGTATAACCAAGCGCAGCCCCTAATTTGCCACGCACAATTTGCCAAGGGGTGATGAGACTGGCGCGTAAAATATCATATGAGCCGCGTTCGCGTTCATTGCTAATGGCTGTTGCGGTCAGGGCAGGTGCAACAAAACATACTAGCACCAGTTGCATGCCAATAATAATGAAATAAAGTGTTTGCCCAATTGTGCTGGCATTGCGGCGGGTTTCGTTGAGCATTGCGGCGGCATACATTAGCAAGGCTACCCCACCCACTAGACATAAAAACACCGTCAAAATACCAAATGAGCGTGGGCTGCGCATTCGGTTTTGCATTTCTTTTAATGCAAGGGGGCTAAAGCGTTTATAAAAGGGCATTTTCGTTGGATGTTGTTGCTGCCTCAATTGTTGCAGCCATTGGTTTTATATCATCTTCCTCAGAAATGGGGGGCATGATTGAAGGGGGTGAAGGTGTGGCATTTTTAACAGGGGGTAAAGGGTTGCTCAGTTCATTAAATGAGACGACTTGGGTGCCGCTGTGCATTAATTTGCGCAATAGATTGCTGGCGGCAGTGTAATCACCCGTAAATGATAGATGCATTTCTTTGAGCAAGTTAAGCGTGGTTTGGGCCGGTAATGCCGCCGATGCCATTGCAGCAGCATAGGGTTGAATGGGACGCACATCGCTTACACCAGCTGCTTCTGTCGCAATGGTGATAGCACGATCAGCATCGCCGAGAAACCGTATGCCTATGACACGATGGGGCAACTGATGATCTGTAAAATGTATATTGACATCACTTGAACTTCCCCAAAAATCGATTTTGCCATTATTTAAAAAAGCAATGTGTGTGCAAATAGCTTCGACCTCGGCTAATAATGGGCTGGTAATGATGATGGTTTTGCCTAAGCTGTGTAATTCATTAATGAGTTCACGGGTTTCAACCCGCGCACGGGGATCAAGCCCAGTAAAAGGTTCATCTAAAAGCATTATTTGTGGATCATGAACCAAGGTGCGTGCAAGCTCCAGTCGCTTTTTCATACCGATGGATAATCGCTCTAAGGGGTCATTGCGGCGATGATAAAGATCGACTAATTGCAATAAATCGTTGCTTAAAGCGGGGCGATCAGCCTCTGGTACATTGTAGCAGGCGGCATAAAATTCCAGATATTCGCTGGCTGTCATATCATTGATCGGGACAAGAGCGCTGGGCATATAGCCGATCAATTGACGTATTTGCTGTGGGTGTTGCTTTATTGAAATTGTGTCAATGAATACATCACCGGCACTGGGCTGTAACACCGTTGCCAAAATTCGCAACAATGTCGTTTTGCCAGCGCCGACAGGCCCAACCAACCCAAGCACAGCCCCCGGGTCGATTGATAATGACACTTTGTCGAGTGCTATGCGCCGTCCATAACGTTTGGTTAAATTGCGAATTTCGATTGCGTACATAAATTGTCGCGTCCCACTTGTTTTACAGCTTTATTATCGTTTCTTAACTTGACAATGTCACATTGACAAATGTAAACAAGTTTTCGCCGATTTCACTATATCCCACTTGCTGTAGGCACGCGGGATATAGTGAAAGTATATATGGATATCGATTGGGCGATTAAAGAGTAGGTTTTTTTTCTTGAAAAGAGGCCACTACTTTTTTAAGCCCATCTGACAGCGCCACTTTGGGTTGGTATTTTAGCAATTCGCGGGCGCGTCTTAAGTCTGCACACATGTGCGAAACCCCGCCACTTTCGGCTGTGACCCGTAACACATTGACCGATTTGTTAATGGCTTTTTCGACAGCTGCAACAAGATCGTTAACCGATGTAGCAACACCGCTGCCGACATTGATGGTCAGTCGGTTAATATTTTGGGCATTCATGGCGTTTATTAGGGCATCGGTCACATCATCAATATATACAAAATCGCGGGTTTGTTTACCGCCCCCATGAATAATGACTGAGCCACCCCCTAGGGCTTGGCGAACAACCGCAGGAATAACAGCCGGATGAGATGCGCGGGCGACTTGGCCGGGGCCATAGACGTTGAATACGCGCAGTGCGACTGTTTCCATCCCCCATAGTGCCCCAATAGTGTGCATATAGTATTCGGCGGCTAATTTGCTCACGGCATAAGGTGAGGTGGGGTGGGGCATGCAATCTTCATGCACTGGTTGCTGAATTTGTTCGCCATAAACTGCGCCAGATGAAGCCAAAATTACCCGTCGCACCCCAGCATCACGCATGGCTTGCATAATGCCGACGGTGCCATCTACATTGGCTAAATTGTATTCGCCCGGGTATAACACCGATTCGGGGACTGAAACCCGCGCCGCAAGATGGTAAACACAGTCTACATTTTGTAAAAGCGACCATAATTTTGGCACATCGGTGACATTACCGCGTGTAAAGCTAACGTTTTGGTCGAGCCTTGATGGGTCACCACTGCTTAAATCGTCGAGCACCCGGACTAAGTGGCCTTCTTGAATGAGCCGATTGGCAAGTGCTACGCCCAAAAAACCTGCGCCGCCTGTGATAAGAATTTTCATTTTTAAATCAATGTTATTTTTTATACTGGTTTATGATTCGCTACGGCTGACCATGCGCCCAAGTGCCCGCCCGCCGATTAGGTGTAAATGAATATGGTAAACGACTTGGCCCCCATCATTATTTACATTCATTAAGACACGATACCCACTTTTATCGATACCATATTCTTTGGCAAGGTGTTGTGCCGTAAGCAATAGTTTGCCAAGCAATCGTTCGTCATCGGGCGATGCATCGTTTAATGTGGGAATAATTTTGTTGGGGACGATAAGAATGTGCACTGGCGCAACTGGGTTAATATCATGAAACGCAGTCACAAATTCATCTTGATAAACAATTTTTGCTGGAATTTCACGCCGCACAATTTTTGCAAAGATTGTATCGGCGGATGGGTGTATTGTGCCGCTTAGAGACTGCGGGATTGCAGGATTGTCATTCATGCGTTGATTATAATGAAGCAAAGATCATAAGTGATGATAGCTTAACCGTTAAATGCGACAAATAGAGGCGAAATATTGATCATATCATCCCATTCCCATCTACCTAATGGCAAATGTTTCACCTTGATAAATCTCTATATGTGGCAGGTTCCGAGTTGATGAAAGGTTTTACTGTTTTCACTCTCTATCTCCCGCAGTGTAGTTGTCGGAGATAGAGAGTGAAAGTAGTCTTTTAGGAATTTGTTCTAAAATCGATCTAAAGTCGGGAGTATTTGTTTTTATTGGCGCTTAAGATTTATTGTCTGGTAATGTGATGGGACGTAAGATGTGGCATAAAAAGCGTTGGTTTATCGTAATATGGGCGGTCTGGGCTGCTATGTGGTTTGGGGTGGTTTATTTTCAAATTAGCGTCGCTCATATTCAAACAAATGATTATCAAGCGGTATATCACACAGCAAACAGCTTGGGCTATGTGGTAGATGATGATGGCGCTGATGATTCATTGACCCGCAGGTATCAGATTCAGTCGTCCGTAAGTCACACAACAGCTGTAAGCAGTGCACCTTCAGCCACGATTGTGCCGACCCCGCCGCCGCAACCCATTTTAACCGCAACCCCCTTGCGTATTTTAAGCAAGTTGCCGCCCGAACCAACTGTGATGGGCGTGCCTCCGACACTTTCACCCGAAGCGTTGCACCGAATTGCGCGTGTGCCCATTTTGATGTATCACTATATTTCGGTGCCACCCAGTTTTCAAGATCAATTGCGCGTAAATTTGTCTGTGCCGCCTGATCAATTTGAAAATCAATTGAAATATTTGAGAGAAAATGGCTATAAAACGATCGATTTATATACCCTACATGATCATTTAGTGAACAATACCCCATTGCCTGCTAAACCGATTATTTTAACGTTTGATGATGGCTATCGTGATCATTATGAAAATGCGTTTCCGCTGCTCAAAAAATATGGCATGGTCGGCACGTTTTTTGTCTTTACAGATCCGGTTTTTCAAAATCATGTGGCTTATATGACTTGGGATATGGCGCGTGAAATGGCGGCAGCCGGAATGGATATTGAATCGCATACAAAAACGCATCCCGATTTACGCAATCGCTCGAATGACTTCTTGCACACGCAAATTTACACGCCTATCGATGCAATTACCGAGCAAATCGGTAAACGCCCGCGCTTTTTTGCTTATCCGGCAGGGCAATATGATGATAATGTCATGCGGGTTTTGGCTGATGCTCAGACATGGGGCGCTGTTACGACGCGCTGGGGATCCACTCATGCTATCGATAATTCGCTTGCCTGGACACGTATGCGTGTTAACTATGGTATGTCGGTTGGGGCATTTGCCCAGATGTTGAATTAGAATAGGTCTGATTAATTGTTATGCATTAGGCTGGGTAATTTTATTATTTTCGCATATTCATATTCTCGAATTTGATTCAAGATCACCCATTGTTGACCTTATTGCGCCCACCAACCGATGACAACTCCACCCAAAGCCCCTTGGTCAGCGGCCTAAACCCAAGTAAACTCACGCATCAACATAATCATGAAAATACTTATCACCGGCGGGGCCGGATTCATCGGCTCGCACAGTGTCGAAGCCATATTAAACGCGGGCCATAGCGCCCGTATTCTCGACAATTTCAGCACCGGCAATGCCGACAACCTCGCCCACCTCACCCCAGACCAAAGAGACAAGGTGGCGTGGTGCGAAGGTGATATTACCGATCTATCAACTGTGCAAGCCGCCGCTCAAGGCTGCGATGCTATTTTGCATTTGGCAGCGATGGTCAGCGTGCCACAATCGATCGTTGAGCCGATGTATACCTTTAACACCAATGTGTTGGGCACCGTAAATGTGCTTGAGGCAGCGCGGCTGGCGGGCATTACCCGTGTGGTGATGGCCTGCACCTGTGCCGTATATGGCGATTTGCCGGGCGGTAAAGATGAGACATCGCCCGTTAGCCCACTTGTGCCCTATGCCACCAGCAAATTGATGGGCGAAGAATGGATGCAAATTTATGCCCGTTGTTATGGCATCACCACTGTGCGAATGCGTTATTTTAATGTCTATGGCCCGCGCCAGCCTGCCAATTCACCTTATAGCGGCGTATTGGCAAAATGGAGCGATGCCGCCCGTATTGGCAAAACCTTGCTTATTTTTGGCGATGGTGAACAAACCCGCGATTTTGTCTCGGTGCATGATGTGGCACAGGCCAACCTAAAGGCTTTGACGCACCCCACACTCGAAGGGGATGAGCTATTTTGTGTGGCGACTGGGGTGTCGGTGACATTAAATCAGGTGCTAAACACCCTTAAACAAGTGTCAGACAAACCTGTGAATTGGGATTACATGCCGCCGCGTGCCGGTGATATTTTGCATTCGTCTGCCAACAGCAGTAAGCTGCAAAGCACCGGTTGGCAACCCCAAGTCAGCCTTGCCGATGGCCTAAAAGAGCTGCTGGCGGCATAATGCATAATCAGACCGATGAGCACCCCTCGAAAAATCGCCCTTGTGACCGGTGCCGCTCGTGGCATCGGTCTTGCCATTGCCAACGCTTTGCTGCGTGATGGTCATGATGTCATTGGTGTCGATATCGATGCTGACGGCATCGCTAACACAGCGCAGCATGTAAATGCCAATCAAGCCGCCTATTTACCCCAATTTGTGCCACTGGTGGCCGATGTAGCCGAGGCCACCGCCGTTACTCACTTATTTGCCGCTGTGGCTGCGCAATTTGGTGGTTTAGATGTGTTGGTGAATAATGCTGGCACATGTTTCATGAATGACTTTGTCGATATTTCGCCCGACGAATTTCGCAAGCAAATGGCGATCAATTTCGACAGCGCGTTTTACTGCTGCCAGCAAGCCATTCCGTTATTGCTCAAACGCCAAACCAGCGCCCCGGGCATCAAAAAGATCATCAATATTTCGTCGAATGGGGCTTATAACTTCGAGGTATTTGACCCTGCCCATTACCGCGCCAGTAAAGCTGCGCTCGACACCCTCACCAAACATTTGGCGCGGCGCTATGCCCGCGAAGGCATCGCCATCAACTCCATTGCCCCCGCCATGACCCGCACCGATTTGTTTGATGTGGTGCCGCCTGATGTGCTTGAACGGGCGCTCTCGGCTATGCCACGCGGTAAACCCATTGAGCCAGCCGAAATTGCCAATTGGGTGGCCTTTTTGGCCTCGCCAATGGGCGATTGCTCAAGCGGCAACGTGATTATCTTGAATCAGGGCCGAGACGTGCGCTAGGCGCTTCTGGCGCAATCTCGGTTAATGATGGGACTGAAGTTGGCGTGTCGTTATGTTGTGTCAAAATGCCTTGAATGAGATTGCCAAAGTTTGATTGTGTAATGCCGCCGCGAGCATCTAGCCGATGTAGTTTGTAGATTTGGCCGAGCGATTGGGTGACGTGCCCCCAAACCCCCACCGCAGCGGTGTAACCGGCGTTTGCCACAGCTTTCATCACGGTTGTATTGGTAATGCCATAGGGGTAAGCATGGGTGGTTGTCGTGAGGCCTAAATGTTGTTTAATCACATCGCGGGCGGCGGTCACATCTTTTGTTAAGGCGTCGCCCGAAAAACGAGTTTCGGCCAAATGTTGACCCGAATGTGAGCCAAGCTGATGCCCATAATTCACCACTGTTTCGACATGCCCCCAATCGAAAAAATAATTGCTTTTGGGCGTGATGTAATTTGCCACCAAATAAAATGTGGCCGTAAAGCCATAATCTTGCATAATGGGCAAGGCGTTTAATTGATTGCGCCAACCATCATCAAAGGTAATGGCGACTGGCTTGGCTGGCAATGTGCCTTTGCCGCGCAAAGCCGCAGCAATTTGGTCAATACTCACTGTCACGTAATCATGTTCATTCAGCCAGCGCATTTGCATGTTAAATTCGGTAATACTGACGTTATAAGGGCCGGGTTTGCCGCCAATATGGTGATACATCAAAATTGGCGCATATAACCCAGTTTTTGCCATTGCATTGGCGTTATCGTCTACTGTTTGTGTTGCCTGTTTTTTTGGGGTTATATCGCCGGTTTGGGCTGGTGAATGGATCTTGGCTGGGGTGACGGCGGCAGCACGTGCGACAGGCTTTGTGGTTGTATTTTTGGCGGCGGGCTTAGGGGCAAGCGCCCGAATGGGTTGGGCGGCTGGCTTTTTGGCAGCCATCGCCGGTGGCGATTTTGGCGCATGTTCCGTCGTCGCCACTAACCGCATCGGTGTGGCGGTTGTGCCTATTCCAACCCCGATCAGGGTTGTGATCGATTTAATGAACTTGCGTCGTGTGACCTTCATTTTTGAAGCAATATGGGTAACCTTATTGATTTTACAATAATTTTACTTTCAAGAAGGCACATTTGCAAAAATTCGGGCTTTATGCGTATAAGCAGGTAAATGTAAAATGGCGAAGGATTGAAACCTCGGAGGTCTTAGTGCAAATTGCGGCTACAGCATTAAGCTGCCCTAAGACCTCCGAGGTTTATGCGATTTTTAACTTTACAATTGCACAGACGAAAGTGCCTGCACTTGCTCTGGCAAATTCGCTGACACAATAATACTTTCGCCGACCAAAATGGCACATGCGCCCATGTCAGCAACCCTAGCAACATGATTCGGGGTCGAGATACCACTCTCTGATACCAAGGTGATTGCGTTAGATAGAGAGGGATTTTGAGGCGACCAAAAGGCCATTTGTTTGGCGCGTAAATGGTTTGCGCAACGGGCTGTGATGCCGAGGTTAACTTCAAAATTACGCAAATCGCGATTATTCACCCCAATCACTTGCGCCCCTACAGCCAAGGCGCGGTCAACTTCGGTTTCATCATGCACTTCAACCAGTGCTGTCATTTTTAAGGCTGTCGTGATGGCATAAAATTCAGCCAGCATGGCATCATCTAATGCCGCCACAATCAGCAAAATGGCATCTGCCCCCGCTGCCCGCGCTTCGTGAATTTGATATTCATCGATGATGAAATCTTTGCGCAAAACCGGAATATTGACCGCGTTTTTAACCGCGCTCATATACGCCAGCGCACCCTTAAAATACTTCTCATCGGTTAATACGCTAATGGCCGAGGCCCCATTGGCCTCATAAATTTGACCCAACACCACTGGGTCAAACCCGCCTTTCACCAATTCCCCCTTCGATGGTGAGGCACGTTTTACCTCGGCGATGAGCGCAACCCGCCCATCTGTTTTTTGCAGCGCCGCCGCAAAATTGCGTGGTGCAGGCGCTGTCAGTGCTGCCTTGCGCATTTCTGTCAGCGTCACTTTCTTTTTGCGTGCCGGCAATTCAATGGTTACTTTGTGTTCGAGAATTTCATCGAGAATAGACATAATGTTAGTTTTAGTATCAAGATGATATCATTCGACGGCATTTTCTGTGAATTCGCCAACATCATCTCCCCAAGGACATTCGCCCGCAGCCATTATTGCCAAAATCGGTGTGTTGTCCGATAGCCATATTCCGTTTCGTTTGTCTTGTTTGCCAGACCAAGTGAGCGCCTATTTTAGCGATTGCGATCAAATTATTCATGCCGGTGATTTAGAAGACACCAGCCTGATTGCCCAGCTTGGCAGAATTGCCCCAGTTCATGCAGTAGCGGGCAATATTCATTGGCAATATGCCACCGGCATCCACGATCAAGATTTGCCGATGTCTGTATCGATTGCGGTGGGTGATCACCTTATTTGGGTGACACATGGGCATTTGAATTTTGGCTATGCTTTATACGACAAAGTGTGCGGCTTACCCGGCTTTATTAAATCATTATTTCGCCGCAAAAAACGCCGCACCCGCGCCCCCAAAAGCTATTTAGAACGGGTTAACCTGCGTCTGATCGCCCGTATGCACCGCTTTAAGCCCGCCAACACCTCGGTTGTGGTGTTTGGGCATTCGCACAAGCCCATCGGCAAAATATTAGAGGGTGTGTTGTATTACAACCCCGGCTCAGTAATCGGGGCCGAGGGCGACCCGACCTCGCCCAGCGTTGGGCGGCTGACTTTTTATGCCGATGGTCGGGTAGAGCCAGCTTGGTTTGAGCTTGATCGCAGCAAGATACAATTTGTGAATGCACTTTAGCGCTTTGGTTGCATGGTTGCGGCGCAAGCCTGTTGTCGCTTTTGTCATTGTCATATTGGCCCTGTGGCCGCAAGTGCGTGATTTTTACATCGCCCAAGCGCATTGGCGGGCGCTGCAACAACGCAGTGTCTTGGTGGTGGGCATTGACCCAAACACCCAGCCATTTTCGTTTTACGATCAATCGGGCTGGAATGGGCTGGAGGCCGATTTAACCCGTGAATTGGCGCAGCGTTTGCAATTGCGCTTGGCGACTGAGCCAGTGGGTTACGATGCCTTGTATGACGCGCTGAAACTTGAGCGCGTTGATATTATCATTTCGTCGGTGATGGCTGACCCAAGCCAAAATGAAGCAGTGCGTTATAGCCAGCCCTATTTTGATGCTGGTTTGCGTAGGGTGATGTTAAAAGAAAAATGTTGCCCGGCCAGCGATGCCGTTGCATTTGCACATCAGCGGGTTGCCGTGGCCTTGGGCAGCGAAGCCGACCGTGCCGTGCGTTTTTGGCAGCGCCGTGTGCAGGGGCTTGAGCGGGTTGAGGTGATAAGCGATTTGGCAGCATTGGCGGCGCTACGGCAGGGTCAGGTTGATGTGGCTGTGCTGGCGGCAACGCTGCCGCCCGACCTCATTCGCAACAGCACCCTTGATTACCGCGTGATGAACAGTAAGCCATATGTGATTGGCGTAAAACGCCAACATCGCCATTTGCTTGCCGCCCTCAATCGCACCCTCGATGCCATGCGCCGCGACGGCACACTTGATAAGCTGGTGGCGAAGTGGTTGGTTGGTTGACTAATTGAGATGATATGATACTAAAATTGGAGGTGAATAGTGGTAACTACAACCGTTAATTTCGAAGATGCGCAGACACAACTTGTTCACTTGTTGGGCTTAGCGCTTACAGGTTACGAGGTTGTCATTGCAAAAGACGACGTGCCAGTGGCCCGCTTAGTTCCTATTCAACGCATAAAAAAGCGGCGAATTGCTGGCTTGCATAACAATGCCATGCAAGCTCACGAAGACTTTAATCAACCATTGCCAGATGCTATCTTTTCACAATATCAGATTACGGTCATAAATTGATCGATGGTGCGGGTGGCATTGGTTACATATGCGCCGCCATTTCTTGCTCAAGTTGTTTGCTCAGGCTCATTAATTTAAGTGCATACGATTGCAGTTGCAAATCCTCTTCGGTAATAGGCACCCAAGCCGGAACAGGGATAGTTGCACCTTTGTCATCGACGGCGGCAAAGACGATGACGCAGTGGGTAGTTTTGCTATATTCGCCAATTTTGGGGTCTTTCGAACATACATCAACCGCAATATGCATGGTGCTGCGCCCAGTGTGAATGAGCTTGGCCGTGACCTCGACCAAATGACCCACCAAGATTGGTTTGTAGAAGCGAATGCCGCCAACATAGATTGTGACAGCAGCGGTGCCACACCATGCCGCAGCACAGGCATAGCCCGCAAGGTCGATCCATTGCATGACGGCGCCCCCAAAAACCTTGCCATAAAAATTAATGTCGCCCGGCTCGGCAAAAAATCGTAAGGTGCTTTCGCGTTCTTGTTTTGGCATGTGGGTAAATGTGGGTGTGATTATCGCTTATTGATCGCCGCAATATACATTCAACACGTCTATGATTTTACGAATAGAATACATAAGTCTGTTGTTTTGGTATGATGACTTTTGACCCACAAATTATTTTAAGCATTATTCAGCGGTTGCGTGACCGTGATGAAGATGCTTTAGTCGAATTGTATGATTTGCATGGTAGACGGGTTTATTCATTGGCGTTTGCAATTTTGAATGATGTAATGTTGGCCGAAGAAGTGACCCAAGATGCATTTTTGCGCGTGTGGGAGCAAATTGCCCGTTATCGTTATGAAGAGAATCGTTTTTTAGGGTGGTTGTTGAAAATAGCCCATAATATGGCACTTAATCGCTTGGCACAAGAAAAACGGGTGAATCATGCTAGCCATTCATTTGATGATGACGATTTCATTGAACCGCCTGATTTTGTTTTTGAAGATGAGAATCGATGGCGTGAATTAGAATTGATGATGCAGTCGTTCCCGGCTGAGCAACGTGAGGTGATTGTATTGGCTGAATATCACAGCATGAGCCAAAGCGAGATGGCCGAATATTTGAAATTGCCTTTGGGCACGGTTAAAACCCGCCAACGCTTGGGAATGGAAAAATTAAGGACAATTTGGCAAAAAACACAGATCTAAAAATGGTATTTATAGTGTTTCTAAGTATGTAGCACATTACATTTTTGCAAAGAGATAATATCGTGATGACTTGTGATGATGTCAAGGCGCTTGCTTATGTTCGGCCAGAGGCACTCAGTGAGGCCGACCGTTTAGCCCTGACAGATCATTTAAATGTGTGCCCGCCCTGCCGCGTGGAATATGAACAAATTCGCGTGGTTGGCGATGCTTTGCTCGCGGTCGCACCGACGCAAACACCATCGCCCCGCGTGCGTCAAATGCTGATATCGCGATTGCAAACGCAGCGTATTCCTCAAACATCACGTAAAATCGTTTCTGGGCCACCTAAAACAAGCCTTTTACAGCGGCTTTCAGATTGGCTGTTTGGTCCTTTTGTTACATTACCACGTGGGGCGGTTTGGGCCGGGGCAGCGTTGGTCGTCGCGTTGTTAGCGGGCAATGTGTGGCAGCAGCGTCTGTTACAAGAGCAAGCCATCATATTGCAAGCCGAGGCCGAGCAACAGCAACGCATTTTTGCATTGTTAAGCGACCCACAAGCGCAACAAGTTGGGTTAAAAGGGGTAGGCGATGCGGCTAGTTCAATTGCCAATTTGCGTTATGACCCAGCAACCAATACTGCCGTATTACTCATACGTGATTTGCCAACGTTACCACCCGACAAAAATTACCAATTGTGGTTGGTTTATGGCGACGATGCCCGTGATACTGGGGCGGTATTTGCTTGTGACCCCGGCGGCAGTAAGGTGCGAACCTTGCTTATCAATGCGCCGCGTCAATTTAACACTTATATTCGTTTTGGCGTAACGATTGAGCCTGCGGGCGGTAGCCCACGCCCCACTGGGCCGCGTGCCTTTAGTAGCAGTTTGTGATGACGTTTGTATCGTTTTTTATGAGAAAATAAAAAATGATGATCACAGCCAGCCAAGCACTTGAACGACTGCGCGAAGGCAATAAACGTTTTGCTTCAGATGTACGTAGTCTTGAATCATTTATGAGCCAAACGCGCCGCCGCGAAATGGCGACCAAGCAAACCCCGTTTGCCATTATTTTGGGGTGCTCAGATTCACGTGTGCCAGCCGAGTTGGTGTTTGACCAAGGGCTAGGCGATTTATTTGTTATTCGGGTGGCGGGTAATATTGTTGCACCCTCGCAAATTGGCAGTGTCGAATTTGCAGCCGCTCAATTTGGCACACGGTTGGTCGTGGTATTGGGGCATTCGCAATGCGGTGCGGTATCGGCTACGTTGTCAGAGCTGCGTCGCCCGACGGCAGATCAATCACGCAACCTACGCTCAATCGTTGATCGTATTCGTCCCTCTGTTGAAACTTTACTCGACACCGAATTACGCGATGATCCTGAGGCGCTTATGCATCAGGCTGTTCGCGCCAATATTCGCGCTTCAGTCAACCAATTGCGTCATGGTTCTGATATTCTCGAGCAGTTGATCCAAACAGATAATTTGATGATTGTTGGTGCAGAGTATTCGCTTGAAACTGGCTCGGTTGACTTTTTTTGTTGAGAAATGGAGGGTGGGTGCGGCGTAGATTTTGCGTTAATACGTCGTAGCGCATAGTGCGCGTCTTGGGACGCGCACTATGCTGTATTTATTTATCGACAAATGTCGGGGGCTTCGCTAAGATAAGGGCTGGTGATGACGCTGGGTGACGGGGTACGGGTAGGTGTGGGTGTCATTACATCGGTGGCAGTAGCAGCGGGTGTGGTTGGTGTTTTGGGGGTAGCGGTGGGTGTGCGCGTAGGGCGCGGGGTTGGGGTATTGCTGGGGGTTGGCGTAATGGTGGGTGTGGGCGTGCGTGGTAGCGGTGGCCCATTTTCGCTGCCCCACCAATTATTGCTGGAATCGAGCGGAATTTTGGTGTAGGCGACGACTTGAGCTGTTTCGCGCAATGATTCATTGTTGAGTACACACCCATCGGCAATGGTCATCACCCCGCCAAAATAGCCATCTAACACCGCCCCAGCCACTGTGGCGACATTGCCGCTGATGATGGTGCGGGTAATGGCGACACTGCCGCTCCAATTGGTGAGTGCACCGCCACTGCTTTTGTTGGCGCGATTGCCGATCAGTTTGCTGTCTTCAATTGCCACCACCGATTCGGTACCAAATGAGACAATGCCACCGCCGCCATAGGCAAATGCCGCTTTGCCCATATCTTGGGTGGCGCGGTTGTTGCTTACAACGCTCGCATCATTTAAGATCAAATTGCTATCTTCGTTATAAATTGCGCCGCCTAAAACCGAGGTGTTGCTGTCAAAAACGCTATGCTCAAATTCAAATTTAGAGCGTACGCCATAAACCGCGCCGCCTACTTCGGTGGCGGTGTTGCTGATCAATTGGCTATCGCGCATGGCAAACAAGCCACCTTCACCATACAGTGCGCCGCCATAATGACGAGCGCCATTGCTAATAAATAGTGATGAAACAATTTGGGTTTCATTCAAATTTGCAATGGCGCCGCCGTTATAGGCATTATTATTGCGCAGGGTGACGCTAATGAGGTTGGTTTGCCCAAAATTTTGAATGGCCCCGCCATCGAGTTTGCCGGGGTCGCCGCCCATTAGCGTAAGATCATTTAAGGTGAGGCTGCCCGATGGATATACATCAAAAAAGCGAAATGCTTGTGTGCCGATGCGCATCAGGGTGCTATTGTTGCCGATAATCGCAATTTGCCCACCGATAACGGGTAAGGCCGCAAGGGCGCTAGCGGGTTGAGGCAGATTGATATCGGGTAAAACGATGGTGCTTTTGGTATCGGCTTGGGCAAAGGTATAGATGCCGCTGTTTAAAATGATCGTTGTGCCGCCGTCCCCACCGGCTTTACAGCCATCTTGTGGCAATTGGGTTTGTGCCGCCCAAATTGCTTCGCCTAGGCTGCAATTGCCGTTTTTTTTGAATGGAAACACCTCAGGCTCAAATGTATTGACCGTGATAATGGTGTTTGGGGTGGGTTGTGGGGTTGGGGCGACACGGGTTGGCGTTGGCATTGGCGTTGGCGTGTCGGTTGGCTTGGCTGGGGTGGGGCTGGGCGTGGCTGTTGCGGGGGCTGCGGTGTTGGTTGCGGTTGCAGCTCCGGTATTATTGCTGACGGTCGTATTATTGGCGCTAACCGTTGTCGTTATCACTTGGGTTCCACGAGCTAATGGAATCGCGGTGGCTTCTTGGGTTTGGGTATCGCTAAGTGAGGCTGGCAAAAGGCTACCCCCATTGGGTAGGCGGCTGCATCCGATGAGAAATAGACTGACGCATGTTACGATGCGTTTTATAGTGTTTGTCTGCATTCACAGTCTCCTAAATAAAAGCAAATATGATGATTTTGCAACATAGTTTTGTTGTTTTTAGCTGATGGTAATTGTTTCGTTGCAATGAATTAGCCTGTATTTTAGATTACTTGTCTATCCGTCAAACGTCTTAGTTTTGTTTGCCTTCATCATCCATGATAAAGGCAAAAACGACACGCCACCGGTAAATCTCACCTAAATCCGCTAAAATAACAGTTTATGGCAAAAATCACTTTTATTGGTGCTGGCAGCACTGTATTCGCCAAAAATTTAATGGGCGATATCCTCAGTTTTCCAGAATTGGCAAATTCTGAACTTTATCTTTATGATATTGATGAAACCCGCTTGCGTTCATCAGAGATTGTGGCCCACAAGGTGGCCGAAAAATTAGGGGCAAAACCCACCATTGTCACCACAATGGATAAAACGCGGGCCTTGGAAGGCGCACACTATGCCATTAGCATGTTTCAAGTGGGCGGCTACAAACCCAGCACTGTAGTCGATTTTGAGATTCCGAAGAAATATGGGTTGCGTCAAACCATTGCCGATACGCTTGGCATTGGTGGCATCATGCGTGGCTTGCGCACCATTCCGGTCATGCTCGATTATTGCAAAACGATGGAAGCCGTTTGCCCCGATGTCACCTTTTTACAATATGTGAACCCAATGGCGATGAACCAATGGGCTATTAGCCGAGCCAGCACAATTAAATCGGTGGGTTTGTGTCACAGTGTGCAAGGCACTTCTGAGCAATTGGCACGTGATATTGGCATCCCGATCGAAGAGATTAACTATATTTGCGCCGGTGTTAATCACATCGCGTTTTATCTCAAATTTGAGCACAAAGGCCAAGACCTATACCCACAAATTCGCAAAGTGATTGCTGATGGGCGCGTGCCAGATTGGAATCGTGTGCGCTATGAAATGTTGACACGCTTGGGTTATTTTGTCACCGAATCGAGCGAGCATTTTAGCGAATATACCCCTTGGTTTATTAAGCGTGATCGCCCTGATTTGATTGAAAAATTTAATGTGCCCCTAGATGAATATATTACCCGTTGCGAAAATCAGATTGCCGGATGGGAGAAAATGCGGGCTTATCTTGAGGCCGGTGGCGATATTGAGGTGCGACGTAGCCATGAATATGGCTCGTTAATTATTCATAGCATGGAGACCGGAACCCCGCGCGTGGTGTATGGCAACGTGCCCAATCGCGGCCTGATTGACAATTTGCCGCAAGGGTGTGCGGTTGAGGTGCCAGTGTTGGTCGATAAAAATGGCTT
>CAMDWA010000084.1 GCA_945877855.1 Thermoflexus hugenholtzii JAD2
GATAAAGCAATCATGATAATATCATTAAAGCTGTGCGTTATATTTCGTTGATCACGTGGATCAACCAATTGTTTAATGTGAGTTTGTATATTAATTTTAGAATTTTATATTCAGCAAAATGATATATCCCATAATGCGTTCGCCCTATCATCACGGGCTTGTTTCAAAGCTGATTCAGTCTCTTTGATACGGCGAATGTCGGTGAGCACTAAAATGCTGCCACGCACTTTACCGCTGCGAATGCGAGGCACAGCCGTGATGATAGTCGGCACGAAGGTATTGTCGCGACGGCGCAAGCGTATTTCGGTGTTAGTACCTAGCCCAGCCGATATCCGTTTTGCGACATCGCGTGAGATGGGCATATCTTCTGGATAAACCCAATCCGTGTTTAATTTCCCTAACATCAAACTGGGGTTTTCATCAAGCAATTTTGCCAAAGATTCATTCACATACTCTATCCGCTCATCTGGGCCGGTTACAGCCAAACCTTGCCCCATTGCATCCATCACTTGGCGTGCGAAGTCGCGCTCATGGTTGGCCTGCTCTTCGGCCATTTTGCGTTCGGTAATATCGCTAATGAGTGCAATCATGCCAGAAGGTTTGCCTTCGCGCCAACGCGGCACAGTTGTCACCATCGAGTATCGTGCCCCTTTATCGGCATGAACAATTTTGGTCTCAAATGCATTGACCACGCCTTGTAAGCGAAACCAGTTGGCACGGGTGATGGTAGATTGTTGCTCGACTTGGACTGAGTCATAGGCCGATTTCCCAATCAGTTCATCGACCCGTTTGCCAACCATAATAGCAAACGCTGGGTTCACAAATTCAAAAATGCCTCGTTCATTGGTCACACACAAGCCTTGACCAATATTATTCATCACTTGGTTAGCAAAATTACGTTCACCACGCAGTTCAACTTCGATACGTTGACGTTGTTCAATTTCTTCTTGACGTTTAATATTGCTGGCGGTTAATTCGGCGGTGCGGGCCGCGACTTGTGACTCAAGCGTATGATGCGATTCTAATAATTTTGCATTTGCAATATTTAATTCACGCATAATGCGATCTGACCAACGTTTGTAAAGCCAAACCACGCCAAACAACATCAAACCCATGACGATAGAGCCAAAAATGCCAGTAATAACAGAAATGACATCGCGTTTAGGGGCTGCATCGATAAGGTAGTATTCTGCGCTGAGTGTAACCAAACAAACTAATGCAATAGTCAATAATATACGAAATGTCCGTATATTTGTATACGGCATTACAATAGACACTGCGGTCAAAATCAGTAAGGTATAGATTAAACCAGCATCGGGTAAAAGATAGCCAAGAATAACGCTCGAAATACAGATTGAGATAAAAGCAATCCCGATTGATTCGGTAAGATGATTTTTTTTGGCGAGAGTATAGGTAATAAAATTGATACCAAGGCTAGCGAGTAATGTAATGATGAGAACGAAGCGTTGATTTGTTGGTGCCAACCATTGCCCAATACCAACCATTAGCACAACCACAACAAGGGCCGCTATTGATATTTTTAGAAAGCGTAATAACAATTCCCGAACCTGAGCTTGTTGATTCGGTCCACTTTCTAAATTGGGTTCATTTGATTGAATAATCACGTCGATTAAATTTTACATTTATTACAGTGTAACTCGTTGTAATCATCAATTTTGTTCGGTTAGTAATCGGTTTAATTTAGCAAAGATTTTGTTGCGAGCTTTGTTTTTTTATTGTGGCAAAAAAGGCTTGTAAGACGGGTTTGAAAGCACTCGTCGCTTATCATCCTCATTTGTCTCCAAATTTAAATATTCACGCATCATACTACGTGCCGCATTGGTATCTTTACGGCTAATATGCACTCGCATTAAATTAAAAACAATATCTGGGTCTTGGGGGTTAAGATCACGGGCGCGGCTATATGCATCTAAGGCTGCCCCAAGATCGCCCACCTCAAAATAAGCTGCACCCATATCATTTAATAATTGTGAATTAGGGCCTTCGCTGCGCAGCCGATTGAAATACACGCCAATTTTTTGGGCTGGGGTCATATTTGGCGTAATGATCAATGGCTCGGAGGATAAGCTAGGGGCTGGGTTTGTAATGATTACAGGAGATGCGTTGGGTGTGCGGCTAGCAATGGTTGGCGCAATTACTGCCGAGGCAGCAATCGCTGGAGCCGTGTGAGCAATGATCGGCGCAGCCAAGCGCTGTGCCCGTTCCGGCTCAGGCAAAGCCGCTAATTCTTCACGGGTGCGCAAATCTAAATAATTCAAAGTATTAAAGATCCAAGTTAATGCGGCTTGAAAAAAACCTAAAACCCCACCCAACAAGCTAATAATGCCAAGCATAATGGCAGAAAAGATCGGAAATGTTGTGGGGGCGCTGCCTCCTGCAAACGGAATGGCGGCCAGTAAACCAAATACAAGGGTGGGCAAACCAAAAATGAGAGACATCACAAGGCCAAACAGAATAAAGCGCCCGAGTAATTTAAAACGCATCCCCTTGGTTAATTGGGCGCTGCGGGCAAAGGCCCCAAACCCATCTGTGCCCTCGCCAACAATAACAGGGCCAGACACAGCCCAAGACAAACTGAGGATGAGGCTGACAATTGCGCCAATTAGGCCGAGTGGGGTGCAAATGGCCGCTGTGCCAAGCAAAAAGTTGGTCATGCCTGTGTTTGTAAAATTTGCAGGTAGACCCGGGATGAGTTTTGCATTGATGACGGCAGCGGCTAAACCGCCATAAACACCTAAAAAGAGCGGCAACAACAGCAAGGTATGCACAGACTGCGATAAAAATGTATTAATCCACAACCCGCCAAAACGTGGTTGGGTTGCGCGATAAGAATCACTCACCCCGGGTGTGCGCCCACCGACGCGCTCAAGCGTTTGATAAATCAAAGCACCATTCATCCAAGGCACAAAAATAGAAGCAATAAGCACCAATAAACCAACACACCCCGAAACCACGTTCAACCCTAAATTCACTGGGCTGGCCGTATTCGGCTCGGCGTTTAATATTAAGGGCAGCGTCGATAAAACACCATTGACAAGGTTAAGCACAAGCATTAACCCTGCTACCCGCAAGGTGATGCCGAGCCATTGACCAAAGTATTTACCGAATAGCCGAAATGTGGTTTTAATAAGTGAACCAACGCCTGTAAAAGGCGGGATTGATATGATTGAAGGCGCAGATGCTGTGGACATTCAATGAGTATAATCCAAACGACAGCCTGTGTATGAAATATGTTTAAGGAAAGGCTGACAAAAAAGGAAGAACGAGGAAATGATGCGAAATAATCGTTTATTAGGGTGGCTAACGCTGGGCATGTTTATCATTGCTTTGTGGATGGCGTTTTTTGTAGCCCCACGTGCCCAAACCCAATCGGGGGGTGATGTACAGCGTATTTTCTATTTTCATGTGCCTTCAGCTTGGATTGGTTTTGGCGCATGGATTGTGACCGCTGTGTATGGATTTCGTTATTTGCGCACCCGCAATATGTATTATGACCGTGTAGCCCATGCCTCGGCTGAAATTGGCGTGATGTTTATTTTGTTGGTGCTTCTTAGTGGCATGTTGTGGGCACGCCCAGTATGGAATGCTTGGTGGACATGGCAACCGAAAGAAACGATTAGCGCTTTACAATTTCTAAGCTATGCGGCTTATCTGATGTTGCGCTCAGGGGTCGAAGACCCGCAAAAGCGGGCACGATTTGCCTCGGTGTATGGCATCGTCAGCGTATTGATGGTTCCACTTAATTTTATGGTCAGCCGCGTATTGCAAAGTTTGCACCCAGCCGTGTTTGGCCCTAGTGTAAATGCCGCCGAATCGGGCGGTTTTGGCATTGCACCATCGATGATGGTCGTGATTTTATTTTGTTTAGTTACGTTTACCTTGCTTTACATCTATTTAATGCGTCAACGTATTGCGTTGCAAGAACGCAACGACAAGCTCGAAGAACGCCGCGCCATGTTAATGACCGCTTAAATGTATGGCGGGGCGGTTTAATCACAGACCCTCAATAGCTTTATTTCACTATGCAATCTATTTTGGCAGACAACAACGCCGTTTATCTTTTTGTCGCTTACGGTGTTTTTCTTGGCGGCATTCTTATTTACCTCGCTTCGCTACGCATTCGTAGCCGTGCGCTCGACCGCGATGAGCAAATGTTGGATGAAGATACGCCGTAGATTTTTATACACCGATTTCGCTATGCCAATGCCAGCGATGCTGGCATTGGCATAGCGAAATCGGCACGTTTACATTTTTGCCAACTGCGCTTGCATTTGCTCGCGTTTGGCAATTAGCTCGGCCAACTTGCTACGCTCTTTGTCAATCACGGCAGGCGGCGCACGCTTGGCAAAATCGCTGACCAACAAGGCTTCACTACGGTTAATGAGATTGCTCGTCAGCTCCAATTCGCCGCTCAAGCGGGCACGCTCGGCGGCCATATCCACCAAACCCGCCAACGGCAAATAAGCCGTTACTTCGCCCAGCGCCGCAGTTACACAGCCATCTGGCGCAGGCAAGGTGTCGGCAATGGTGAGCGCGGTGACATCGACCCGCGCCAACATGGCAATAGCCTCACGCTGTTCATTTAACATCGTCGCGGCTGCCCCTGCGCTTAATATGGCTGGAATACGTTTTTCGAGCGGCACTTTGTATTCGGCACGCACATTGCGAATAGCACGAATGACCTCTTGCAACAGCGTCATATCAGCAAGCGCTGAGGGCTGAGTGCTGATCGTTTCGTGATCGGCTTTGGGATATGGCGCGAGCATCAATGACGGGTAATTCTCACTTTCGACTTTTGCCTTTGCACTTTTTACTTCATTCAGCGCTTGCCACAATTCTTCGGTGACATAAGGCATAAAGGGATGCAGCAGCCGCAAAGCCGAATCGAGCACCGGCACCAACACCGGCGCATTGAGATTGAGTTTGCTCAATTCCAAATACCAGTCACAATAGTCGCTCCAAATGAAATCATAGATCAGCTTGCCAGCCTCGCCATATTGATAATCATCATTTAATCGCCGCACCTCGACAATCGTCTGATTCAGCCGCGCCAAAATCCAACGATCTGGAAGTGAATGAGCACTCACACTTTCCGCTTTCCACTTTTCACTTTCCACTTTTGTCAACACAAAGCGTGTGGCGTTCCATAGCTTGTTGGCAAAATTACGCGCCCCTTCCATCCGGTCGCTGCGCCATTTGCCACCCTCTTTACGTGCATCCATCTTAATATCGTTGCCGGGCGTACCCGCCGTTACCAAGAAATATCGCACGGCATCGGTGCCATAGCTATCGATCAATTCGAGCGGGTCAATCATTTTGTCGGGACGGCTCTTGCTCATTTTTTTGCCATCGGCGGTGCGAATGAGGCCATGCAAATAAACCGTGTCGAAGGGGATCTTGCCAGTTAGCTCGATCCCTAACATCACCATACGCGCCACCCAGAAAAAGATGATGTCGTAGCCTGTTTCGAGCATGGCATTGGGATAATAGGCCTTGTAATCGGGATGATTGACATCGGGCCAGCCCAACGTGCTAAAGGGCCACAAGCCTGACGAAAACCAAGTGTCAAGCACATCAGGGTCGCGCAGCAATTGCACCTCTGGCCCCCAATCGGACACAGCTTTGGCATACGCCGCCGCCTCACTCACCTCACAATATTGTGTTGGGCGATTAGGCTGATGGCTCAGGGCTGACGGCTCAGGGCTGACATACCAAACCGGAATTTGGTGACCCCACCACAATTGACGGCTGATGCACCAGTCACGAATATTATCGAGCCAATGAAACCAGGTTTTCTCAAAGCGCTCTGGCACGATGCTCATTTGCTTATTGCGCACAGCATCACCCGCCGCTTTGCCCATCGTTTGCATATTGCAAAACCACTGCATACTGATGCGTGGCTCGATCACGGCCCCGCTGCGTTGCCCACGCCCCAGCCGCACCGCATAATCTTCGACCTTTACCAACAAACCCTCTTTTTCAAGGTCGGCCACCAAGTGTTTGCGGCAAGCATAGCGGTCGAGGCCAGCATATGGCCCAGCTTCGGCGTTCATTTTGGCGTGCTCGTCCATCACCTCGACAAAAGGCAAATGATGCCGCACCCCGATGTCATAATCATTAAAGTCGTGGGCTGGCGTGACCTTTACCGCACCAGTGCCAAAATTGGGGTCTACATGTTTGTCGGCCACAATCGGAATACGCCGCGCCGCACACGGCACATAAGCGTGGCAAGCCACTCTCGTGGCATAGCGGTCATCTTCGGGGTTCACGGCAATACAGGTATCGCCAAGCAAGGTTTCGGGTCGGGTGGTCGAAACCGTAATCCACTCGGTGGCCCCTTCGGCCCAACGCCCGCTGCCCCATTCATATTGTGGCCCGTCCCAACGATTGGTCTCAATCGGATAGCGTATCGTCCATAAATGGCCGGGTTCGCCGTCTTCGGCCACTTCTACTTCAAGGTCACTCACACCTGTCAATTGCACCGGGTCCCAATTCACCATACGCTTCGCACGATAAATTAAGCCCTTGTCATAAAGCTGCTTAAAGGCCGTCATCACGGCATGGCTGCGATCATCATCCATCGTAAAGGCCTCGCGCTGCCAATCTGCCGAGATACCCATCGCCTTACATTGCTCGGTGATAACCTTATGCGAGTAATCTTTCCATTCCCAAACCTCTTCAACAAAATCGCTGCGGCTCATGTCGCGGCGGCGTTTGCCAGCTTTTTCGAGCTTTTTCTCTACAATGGCTTGGGTGGCGATACCAGCGTGATCGGTGCCGGGCACCCACAAGGTACGAGCGCCTTTCATACGGGCATACCGTGTCATCAAGTCTTCGATCGCCAAGGTTAGCGCGTGGCCCATATGCAAGGTTCCAGTCACATTAGGCGGCGGTATGGTAATGACGAAGGGCTTCTCGTTGGGGTCGATGTGCTTTTGGGCTTCGGGCTTGAAATAGCCGTGTTTGTCCCACCAATCATATCGGCGGGTTTCCACTTCTTTGGGGTTATATGCTTTTGCTAGTTCCATGATTAAAAATAAAGGATGAAGGGTGAAGGATAAAGGATGAAAGGCCCATTTTTTAATGTTTATCCTTCATCCTTCATCCTTTATCCTTCAATTATTGATTCACCTTGTGAGCCATCGCCGCTGGTCCAACGCCAGCGCTCGTGCAGCCGCAGGCGGCCATCGGGCAAAATTTCTGGGGTTGATTGGCAGATGCCGGTCATCAGCTCGCCGTTACGATTGACGTGGCTATAGCGCATATCGAGGCTGCCATCGCTGGCGACTTTGGCGACCAGCGTGCCAACGGCGACACCGCCCACCTGATAGGTGGCCCAAACGATCGCATTGCCGTTGGCGACATCACCCTCTTGTCGATAATGAAATCGCGTCGTCGCGTCTACTTCGCCATTGGCGCTATTCGATACCGATGCAAAAATTCGATTGTGATACATATGTTTTAAAGGTGAAGGATGAAAGACAAAGGATAAAAGATGAACACTTCATCCTTCATTCCTCATCCTTTATCCTTAACAAAAAAAAGCCCTTCTCATCCGTTCAATCGGACGAGAAGGGCTTCCCGCGGTACCACCGAAATTCTGCGAATTGCTTTTGAGCTATGAGCCTTGAGCTAATATTCTCATGGCTTACAGATCAAAAGCAATTCACAGCACTTAAAACGAAACGATTATGGCGTTTCGGCCATCCAGCTTGCTTGCGCAATTCCAAAGCAACCTTCAACAACCTGTAACCCCGACGAAGACTTGCAGCCTTTTGATCTTCGCTCTCTAACGGTGGGCGTTGTTTACTCCTCTTTGGCAATGCTGGCGATTTAATTGTGTGATGAATTATATCCTTAATCTACTTTGATAATGGCACATTAACCGCTACAAAAATATGGCAGTACCACCTGCGGTGCGGCATACCACGCGGCGCGAAAATCATCGTGGCTGGTAAAAACACGCTTGGGGATGCGCCGCGCCATGACCGGACAATCGAAACGGCGGCCGGCAAATGGAAAGGGGGTCATACGAAATTCCCATTCACCTTGTCGCGTCAGTGACACCATCATCGGGCGGCCCGTGGCATTGGGCACATAGGTCATTTCGCGGTCGGCCAAGCCACAGGCGCTAAATTGGGTCGAGATAAAATCGATCAGCTCAAAAATCTTGTAATCGTTCATCAGACGTTCATCGCTTAATTCGACTCCCAAACGGCGCGCGGCCTCGGGCCGCAACTGTTGCTGCAATGCTATTTGCTCGGCAATAAATGCCTCGACGGCTGGCGTGCTTACTTCGGGCATATGCCAACGATTGGGGCTGGGGTCAATGTGTAATCGGTCACGATGAATCCCCACCACATGCATCGAGATGAGCAAAGCACAATACGGGTGCACCTGTTGCGCGGCTTGCACCCCAATCCGGTGTAGCTTAATATGCTCATCTGGCGATACCGTCCAAAAACTCACTGGGCGACCGGTTTCGCCCTCCATATGAATCAGTGGGTGATCTTCGGCATTGGCTGAGCCAGTGTCATGCATGGCAACAGCAATAGTGAGTAACCTCTTGTCGGTAGGTTGCCAATATTGGGTCGAAACCATGTGCGATGCGATATAACCACTATGATCATCGTGATCGCTCTGTTTCACCAGCATCCAGTCATTTGGGTAATCGGGGTGAGGATTGGGACAAATAATCATGACAAGATGATTTTACTTAGCCTGTCGATGTCAGATTAAGAAAGGGATAAGGCCGATGTTGCGATATGCTAATATTCAAAAAAAATGACAACTCAAAAAGTCGCCGTAATCACGGCATCTGGCAAAGGGATTGGAGCCGCAATTGCGAGCGAACTGGCGGAATCTGGGTATCGGGTTGCAATGCTGTCAAATTCTGATGGGGCAGTCAAGTTGGCCGAAAAATTAAATGGGATCGGGGTGACTGGCTCGGTGACTGAACCTTCGGATTTGGCAAAGCTGATCAACCTGACGATGGAAAAATATGGGCGGATAGATGCGGTGGTGAATAATACCGGCCATCCACCCAAGGGCGAATTGTTAGACATTTTAGATGCCGATTGGCATCTTGGCTTAGACATGCTAATTTTGAATGTGGTGCGTATGGCACGTCTCGTTACACCGATTTTTATCAAACAAGGCGGTGGGGCAATCGTCAATATCTCGACGTTTTCGGCTTTCGAACCAAAACTCAATTTCCCCGTCTCAAGCACCTTGCGAAGTGGTTTGGCGAGTTTTACAAAACTTTATGCCGATCGTTATGGCGAATTTGGCATTCGGATGAACAATGTTTTGCCGGGCTATGTAGACAATTACCCCATAAGCGAAGCAAACATTGCCAAAATACCGATGAAGCGTTATGCAAAGGTGCAAGAAATTGCAAAAACTGTGCGATTTTTGCTGTCAGACGATGCAGGCTATATTACTGGGCAAAATATTCGTGCCGATGGCGGCGTTACTCATTCGATTTAGCGTTAGTATAGAGCAAAACCTCTGATAAAGCCCGCAAAGAATTCAAAGAAGGTGTTTTTATAAACGCTTTGTATTCTTCGTGCGCTTCGTGAGAGACAAATTGCAGCGTTTTTGTACAACCGTTTAAGTGCTACGTCTGGCACAATAAACAAAAAAATGAGCAAAACACAATTATTTGACGTAATTATGGCCGGGGGCGGGGTGATGGGTTGCGCCACGGCCTATTATCTTTTGCAAGCAGACCCCACCTTAAAAATTGCCATTGTTGAGATGGATCCAGAATATAACCGCAACTCGACCGTGCTTTCAGACGGTAATATGCGGCTGCAATTCAACATCAAAGAAAATGTTCAAATTTCGCTGTATGGTTTAGAAAAATTAAAAACATTCAGCACAGATATGTCTGTCGGTGATTGGCAACCCGAAATCTCTTTTCGTCAACAAGGCAATCTGTTTCTTGTCGATGATGCCAATAAAGGAAATGCTCAATCGGGATTGCTACAGCAACAACGCATGAATTGCGAGGTTACTTGGTTAGAACCCGCCGAAATTAAAGCAAAATTTCCTTTATATGATGAATCCAAATTTGCTGGCGGCACGGTTGGTTGTCTTGATGGCACGATGGATCCGCAGGCCGTCTTAATTGCCTTCAAACGCAAATCGGTCGCACTGGGTGCAACCTTTATCCAAGCAAAGGTTGAAGCGGTGTTGCATGTTACTGGCAAAGTGAATGGGGTCAGGCTGGCGGATGGGACAATATTGACAGCTAAATATGTGGTGAATAGCGCTGGCGCTTGGGGAACCCAATTAGCGCAGACAGCCGGCATTGAATTGCCGATTGAACCAGTGCGGCGACAGGTGTTTGTATTGCAAACAAACGCCAAACCTAACAAAATTTACCCGCTGACCGTTTTTCCGTCTGGGTTATACCTCATTCATGAAAATGATGGCGTGTTTATGTGCGGTAAATCGCTCGACAATGACCCAGTCGGCTTCGATTTTACGTGGAATCACGATAAATTCAACGAATTTTTGTGGCCTGAATTGGTCGAATATGTGCCGATTTTCGATCAGTTGAAGATTTTGCGTGGGTGGTCTGGGCTGTATGATGTGAATCGTTTTGACGGCAATGTGCTCTTGGGAGAATGGCCTGATTTGCAGGGTTTTCTGCTTGTCAACGGTTTTTCTGGTCATGGCTTTCAACAATGTCATGCCATTGGTCGCTATCTTTCTGAAGTCATCCGTGGGGTTGATTCTTCTTTGGATCTGTCTATCTTCTCGCCCAAACGTATTTTTGAAAATACCCCCGTGTTTGAGGGCTTTGGTAAATTGGTGTAGATACCAATATTAAAGTAACGTACACTTAGCCCCACGAAAAATGATTACACCTAAAGACTTTGTGGCATTCTATACCCGTAATACGGGCATGATGCAAAAATTCGCCGCCGATATGACCCAAGCCGAAAGCCTAATGACACCGAATGGCATTGAAGGCAATTGTTTAAATTGGATCATCGGTCATCTTGTTAATACGCGCAATACCGTCATTCGTTTTTGTGGTGTGCCAGAGCGCCAATGGCTGACCTATAAGACGATGGAAGAACTACGCGGCTTGTATGGCAACGGCTCGGCCCCCATCGGCCCGGGCAGCACCAGCGCTTTGCAACTATCGCAGTTGCTCGAAGGCCTTGCGGCCACCCAAACCGTGATCGAAGAAGTAATGGCACAATTGCCCGCTGAGAAAATGAATGCCGAAGTCGAGGCATTAGGGCGCAAAATGCCACTCGATCACTTGTTTTTATACTTGTTTGGTCACGAACAATATCACATCGGCCAACTCGAATATGTACGCCCACTCAGCGGCAAAAAGAACCCATAATTTATCAACTATGAATTTCAGACTTCCGGGGCCAACCGCCCTACACCCACATGTATTGGCAGCGATGCAAAAAGGCATGATCGACCATCGCGGGGCCGAATCAGTGCGCATGGTGCGCCGTTTGGTGGCCTTGTATCAACAAATTTTAGGCACTACCCAAGATGTGTATATGATGACTTCTTCGGGTTGGGGCGGCGTTGAATCGCTGTTGGTCAATACCATTGCCGCTGGTGACCGTGTGTTAAATGTATCGGCTGGCTTTTTTGGCGAAAAATTTGGCACCATGGCCCAAGCCTTTGGCGCTGAGGTCGAGTCGCTTCAATTTGCCGATGGGCACATAATTGAGGCACAAGCCGTAGCCGCCAAATTGCGCAGCATGAGCGATGTAAAAGCAGTATTGCTCACCCAAAACGAGTCATACACCGGCGTGTTGCATCCTTTGGGCGAAATCGCCCGCGCCATTCGTGAAAATTCAGATGCCTTGATCTTGGTCGATGCTGTCAGCGCATCGGGCGCAACCGAAACCCGTATGGATGAATGGGGCATCGACGGTCTCGCCACTGCCTCACAAAAGGCCTTGATGGGGCCGCCGGGGATGGGGATTTTTGCCGTGAGTGAGCGGGCTTGGCAAGCCTATGCCCGCACCAAAACCCCGCGCGTCTATTTTGATTGGGGACCGTATAAAGAGCATCTCAAAATGGGCACGGTGCCGTCTACGGCAGCCTTGCCAGTGCTTTATGCGCTCAATGCCGCTGCCGATTTGATCGAAGCTGAAGGGTTGGCCAATGTGTATGCGCGGCACGAGCGCATTGCTGCATTCACCCGCGCCCGTGTTGCCGAGATGGGCTTAAAAGTGCTGTCGCAACCGAATGCCCATTCGCCCGCACTCACCGCCGTGCTGATGCCCGAAGGTGTGAATGGCGACAAAGTACGCGCCACCATGAATGAGATGGACGTAGCCGTTGGTGGCTCGTGGGGGCGTTTGCAAGGCAAAATCATCCGTATCGGTCACATGGGGGCCGTCACCGAAGCCGATATTGATGATGCAATGGAAGTGCTCGGTGATGCCATTGCCAAGAATCGTTAGGGGTAGATAGTGATAGCCGATAGTAGATAGTTATAGTCTATAACTATCTACTATCGGCTATCACTATCTAATAATTTCGCCGATGTCTTTACAATCTTACATCGACCAGCATGGCATTGCCGCGCGTCTGATCGGCAATATTGGCGAGACCCCAACTGTGCCAGCCGCCGCTGCGGCGTTGGGCGTGCCACCTGACCATATTGTTAAAACCCTATTGTTTGAAGTTTCAGCACCAATTACTTTTGCCAATCCTCAATCCTCAATCCCTAATCCGCAATCTCCAGCCCATGTTGTCGTTATTAGTTATGGCGAAAAACGAGTAGACAAAAAATTGTTGGGGGTGGCCTTGGGTGTGAGCAAAAAACACATTGCTTTTGCCAAAGCCGAGACCGTGCTGAGTTTAATTGGCTACCCGGCGGGTGGTGTGCCGCCGTTTGGGCATCGCACAGCGCTGCCAGTGCTCATCGATGCTGGCATGATGCGACATGTGGTGGGTGATCGCGACCCGCACACAGTGCCGGTGTTTGCCGGTGGCGGCGATGATGCCACTATGATGGAAATTAGCGTGGGTGAGTTGTTGCGGGTGCTGGGCGCGATTAATTGTGATTTGTGAGCATATGCGCCGTCACTTGTCCCATGCCTGCCCGCGTGCTATTGTCTGAGCAATACCTTCCCGAATCGAAGCCTCAGAAACTTGCAGCCCTTTGGCCCCCGCAACCCGCATTAATTCGCGCACAATAATCGCCCCAACCAGAATCATATCCACCCGATCTGCCGCCAGACCCGGCACATCCATCAACAATTTCGGCCCCATGCCACTTAGCCGATCAATTAACTCGTCTAAAACAGTAGCCTGCAAGGTGTAATCGCCAAAATTAAGCGGCAGGCCCGGCGGCACGGCTTGATCGACCCGCGCCAAGGCCCGCACTACGCCCCCAATGCCGACCAACCTGTCTTTGCGAGCGCTATTTTTTAGCCAATCGTAGGTGGTTAATTTGCTATTGATCAACCGTTTGAGCGCTTCTACTTGCCCGGCTGACCATGCTTGATGATGTGGAAATTGTTGGCTGACGCGCAACGCCCCCAATGGCAAGCCAGCATTGGTCCGAAAAACCCCATCAACCATATGTGCCAACTGCAAACTGCCGCCCCCAAGATCAAAAATGAGGCCATTGGTGAGATGCAATTGCGCCATGACCCCCAGCACGCCATAACGTGATTCTTCTTCGATGGTTAATACGTGCACCATCAACCCAGTAGCGCGGTAAACCTGGTCGATTAGCGCGGTTTGATTGGCGGCTTCGCGCACCGCACTGGTGGCAGCCACGACAATATGCGGCACTTTGGCCGAGTTGCACCATCGTTTAAACGCTTGTAAGGTTTCAATGACGCGCTGAATGGCATGAGGTGGCAAATTGGCATTGGCATCGAGTGCTTCGATTAAACGCAACCGCTCGCCCGATTGATAGATACGAGTGATATTAAAGTTGGCGTGACAGGCAAAAATACTTAAACGCACTGTGTTTGATCCCAAATCAATCACGGCAAGTTCGGTGGGGAGTTGTAATATGGGCATAAATTTATGGGCAGGTCATACCATGCCCAGTCTCATGCTATCGGGTTTAGGTTAAGCCCAAGTTAATAACTCGCGTTACGCCCGCGGTCATCTTGAAAGCCAACAAATGTGTCACCACATTTAACCTCAACTTAACTTGCCCTAATTAAACTGATCACATGATCACAAAATCGGTCTTATTCTTATGCACCGGCAACTCGGCCCGCAGTCAAATGGCCGAAGCGCTGTTGCGGCATCGCGCTGGCAAACAATTTGCGGCCTTTAGCGCGGGCACTGATCCCAAAGGCATCAACCCATTCACCATTCATGCGCTCGATGAAATCGGCGTTAGCCATGTCGGGCAATATTCCAAACATGTCGATCAATATTTAGGCAAAGTCAACTTCGATTACCTGATCACTGTGTGTGACCATGCTGCCGAAAATTGTCCCGTTTTTCCGGGTGCAGGTCAACGGCTACAATGGTCATTCGATGATCCGGCGGCTGTTGTTGGCAGCTATAACGATAAAATGCAAGCCTTTCGCCGCGTGCGTGACCAAATTGACCAACAAATTTGTACGTGGATGCAGACGAACTAAATAAGCCTTATCATGAAAACCAAACCCGTTGCTTCTTCCGAAGATTGCTCGCCTGTGCGCCGTGCCCAACTCTCATTTCTTGATCGTTATTTGACCGTTTGGATTTTGAGCGCAATCATCTTGGGTGTCATCTTGGGTTATCTTGTACCCAGCCTCAAGACGACGATTAATCGTTTTCACTCCGGCAGCACCAATATTCCCATCGCCATTGGTCTTATTTTGATGATGTATGCCCCCTTGGCAAAGGTGAAGTATGAGGAATTGGGTCGTGTTTTTCGTGATACACGGGTGTTGGGTTTATCGCTGCTGCAAAATTGGGTGATTGGGCCGGTGTTGATGTTTGTTTTGGCAATTATATTTTTGCGTGATTACCCAGACTATATGGTTGGGCTTATTTTGATCGGTCTGGCGCGGTGTATTGCAATGGTGATCGTGTGGAATCAACTCGCCAAAGGTGACACTGAATATGCTGCGGGATTGGTGGCGTTCAATTCCATTTTTCAGGTCTTGTTTTACTCGCTTTACACCTATATTTTTGTCACGCTTTTGCCGCCTTTGCTGGGGTTAAAAGGCGCGTTGGTCGCTATTTCTATGGGGCAAGTTGCCGAAAGCGTCTTGCTTTATTTGGGCGTGCCGTTTTTTGCGGGCATGATGACCCGTTTTATCTTGCTACGCACCAAAGGCAAACAATGGTATGAAAATCGCTTCATTCCCGCCATTAGCCCATTAACGTTGGTGGCGCTGTTGTTTACCATTGTGGTGATGTTTGTTTTGCAAGGCGAGCGCATTGTGCAGCAGCCCGGCGATGTGGTGTTGATTGCGATCCCGTTGCTTATTTACTTTGTCATCATGTTTTTGGTTTCATTTTGGATGGGTAAAAAAGTAGGTGCAGATTACAGCCGTTCAACCACGTTAGCATTTACGGCTGCCAGTAATAACTTCGAGTTAGCCATTGCCGTTGCGATTGCCATTTTTGGCATCGAAAGCGGCGCGGCTTTTGCCGCCGTTATTGGCCCCTTGATTGAAGTGCCCGTGATGATTGCCTTGGTGAATGTGGCGGCCATATTGGGGCGGCGTTATTTTGGCATGAAAGCCTAAAAATTATCCGCCGCCCATGCTATCGTGCAGTTTGGTTTGCGTTAGCCGAATACTGGGCAAATTATTTAAAAGCGGCAAAAATTGCCGCACCATAAACGTATTGCTAATGGGTGGAATCGGTGTTTGAGTCGGCGTGGGTGTGGTGGTTGCGGTGGCAATCGGTGTCTCGGTGGGTGGTAGCGGTGTCGGGGTAGGCAACTCAATCGAAAAGGTCGTGCTGGCGATGATGGCATTGCTCCAATCAGGCACATTGCCAGCGCCATCATGAGGCCGCGCCCTAAAATCATAGCGTTTGCCATTCTCCCCCACAAAACGATAACTATTGCGCTCATCGCGGTCAAAAATTTGGCTCCAGCCGCTGGCTTGGCCATCGGGTTGCACCACGCGATATTGCAAATCCCACCATCGCAGACCAGTGGCATTGCCGACTGGCTCGTCACGCCCGCTCATGTTCAGCAATACATCGGTGGTGGTGATGACAGCGGGCAATGGCAAAATTTGCCCAGTTGGCGGCACAATGTCGCTTTCGACAATGATAATGGGCTTGCTCGGCACTTGGCAGTAATCGCGGTTCCAGCGCCAATTTTGGGCGGGCGGCAACACAAATCGATAACTGCGGTTATCGCCTGCGCTTGGCAAAATGGTATAGCTGCGGCCATCTTGCTCTATCACCGTTGCTGATGGAATATCCGTCATCGGGAAATCATAGGCCACTGTGTCGCGGCTGGCGTTCCAAATTACACTAACGCGCCCCAAATTGGTGCCATAAAAACTGATACGCCGCACCCCGTTTGTCCAGCGCATACTGCGCGACGACCAGACATGACGGCTGGGCAGCCATTGCGCCATCACTTGAAAAGCGGTAAACCCGGGTTTGCGCGTGCGATTATTTTTGAGCAAGCCCCAAGGCTCAATTTCTGAATCGGCATCATTGGTGCGAAAATAATAAAAACGCTCGGCCCCTTTGTCGAGCGCATAGGCATATGAGGCAATCACGTAACTGGCTTGTTCTTCGGGGGTGGCAAATTCAGGGAATGCGCCATCTTCACGCACCCGAATGCCAGTTTCAGTGACCCAAATCCGATGGGCATTGTCGGTTTCGTCCGGCAAAAACGTGCGCATATCGCGCCGCAAATAATTGTCGATCAAATCACCCTCAGATTGCATATTGCAAATCCCGACGTCGTAAGGGTGATGGCCCATCACATCAAAAAAATAGCGATTGGCTGGGCCTTCAGGGTCTTGGCCCAAGGCCCGCAAAATGCCCTGAATATTGCCGATATTTTGATAATGAAAAATGCCGCCCAGTACCACAATGGCGTTGGGGTCGGCGGCCTTAATGGCCTGATACGACACCTTCATCAGCCGCGCAAACAATTCGGGGGGGCCGGGCCAAAATTCAATATTCGGCTCGTTCCACACCTCCCATGCCTTAATACGCCCTTTGAATTGGCTAGCGGTGCGAAAAACAAACTGCCCCCAATGATTTTGTGGGTCATTCCATGCCAAATCTAAATTGGCCGGCACCCACCAATGGCCTTTGGCGTAGCGGCGGTCGGCGGCCCAATCGGGCGGGTTTGCCAAAATACCCAACACTTCGATATTATTTTGGCTGGCGGGGGACATCACTTGGCTCTCGTAAGTGCGGTAATCAAAACTGCCCGGGGATGGGTTGAGCACCTTCATGGCAAACTCGACCCGCTCGTGGCTGCCGCCCGCCTCGCGCAGTTCGGGGTACATATTGAAATAGTTGGCAAAGTTCATGCCTAATTTGGGGTTTTGCGCCACCATAAGCGTATCTGACAGGCTGGGCGGGTGTGACGACGGCACGCCTTCGCGTGATGCATTGCCACCTTGGTTGGACAAATGCGCGTTGCGTAGCCAAGAAGCAGCGGCATAAGACACAAATGGCTCGATGAGTGGCAAAGTGTCGGGCTGGCTAACCGAGGCTGCTTTGCTAGGTGGTTGATTTAGCGGCACATTCACAACGCTTGATGCTGATTGGGCGAGCGTGGTGTTTGGTGCTGCCACATTGGGCAGGCTTTGGCAGTTTGTTGCCAGCACTGCTGCGACGATAAGGCCAGTCAAAATAGTTCGATGTTGGGCGATCACGATGACTGACGATTGTAATGCACCACGATAAAGCCGCAAAATTAACATGGATAAACAGGATGAACAGGATAAAAAAATCCTGTTCATCCTGTTTATCCATGTTAAACCCACCAACATCAGGTAAAATACCTGCAATGGCATACGACATTTGCCCAGCGCAACCACAATATGAACAAACACAATGGCAATTGTGCGATTTGTGTCTGATCAGCATTGTTTAGTGTCATTATTATCACAAAACTATCAGCAAACACATTAAATCGCACAAAGCTTGCCTGTGCGATTTTTTTATTTTTTATATATATATATTGATATGGTATCAATTAGAGCCTGATACAATATGAGCCAAGATTACAACCAAGTTGAAAATCTTGTTTAAGTAAAACGACACAATAACAATAAACAGT
>CAMDWA010000085.1 GCA_945877855.1 Thermoflexus hugenholtzii JAD2
ACATCCAAGTCTTGCCATTGTTTGTGCAAATCAACCAATCCCCCCAACCGAACTTTGCTGGTTGTTAAGAGGCTATGATTTTGGCGCAATCCTTGCAGTTGGGCGCGGGCATTTTCGGCCAAATTAATTTCATTCAAACGTTCCGCCACTTTGCCCAACGAGTCATTGGCTGTGCCCATGTCATCTAACACATTTCTGGCGTTATAAATACCCGCGTCAATGGTTTTAAGACAATCGCCTAACACCAAACTCGCTCGATGCGCTGCCGATTGCAATTGATTTACCTCTTTATTGGCAAGCGCCAAATGAATGCGTTCACTCAAACGGTCTAATTGCGACAATTGCGCCCAAATATCACGCCCCCATTCAGCCTGTTGGCCTTCGATCGCCAAATCTTTCATCGCCTGCGGCAATGCTTCAATCACCATACGCAAGGTATCCCAATCCAACAAATCTGCCCCACTCGACACATTAGCGCTGATAAGCAAGGTTGCGGTACTGCGCAATAAATCGGCTTGTTGAAAACGAATATGCGCTTGGTTATAGTCATCAATACGCTGCACCCCACGGTGTAAACGGGCGGCGTTTTGTTGAATGGCATCGAGCAATGCCGAAAACTGATTTTTAAGTTGCGTAATAACCGTTTTAAGGTCAGCCCAGCTTTGGGCCGAATTCGTTGGGTGGCCTGTCAAATAATTCGGCCAGTCAATGTGTGTGCGTGCCTGCGCCAGCACAGCAACCAAATCTGACATTCGCCCGCGCCGATCGCAATACAAAATCATTTGCTCAATAAAGTAGCTTTCACTCCGATCGCCGCCAGGCACGTTATCGGCATCTACCCCCAGATCGCTACATAGCAAAATCAACTCCTCCTTGTTAAAGGCCATACTCATTTGCTCACGGAGGGCTGGATAAGTTGTCATAGCGGAACCGTATTTAAACGCATCTTGCGGCTTGCGTCAATGAAAATATACTTCGTATCAATGAAGTGTTATTTTATAGTATATTCTCACTGACAATTACAAAGATATGTTTATACTATTTCTATGAGCCTTAATTCACTCAGTAATACTGCCTTGTCGCGCATCCGCCCTGTTGCTGACGGTCGATCCACAGCCAGTGCTGGGACCGAATCTTCGCGTGCCTTAGAAAATTCAGCTGCCCCACCAGCTGAACCACTTACGAGCGATCCACAACGTTTTTTTGAAGACCTCACTCGTTTTATCCCGACAGAAATGTTGGCCCCATATGTATCACTGCTCACCATATCGGCCCATAAAGGTTGGGACGCTGGCAAAATTTATTTGGCCTTTGTCATTGCTACGCCCATCGTCTTTTGGTTTATGCATCTGGTCAAAATTGCATCTAACCCCAATATGGCATGGCCGACCTTAAAAGAAATACCACGCTTGTTGTGGCTTTCAATCGCCACCACCTTTGCTTTTGCGGTTTGGGGGCTTGCGCCGCCCACCAACCCATTTCAAGAACGCTTTGGCGGGTTAGAAGTGATTGGTTTGGCCTCCACCGTCGTATCGCTTGTTTTAACTGGGATGGATATTATTGTGACTCGTTTGTCGATAGATGCTCAAGCTCCTAAACGTCGAACCGCAGCCCCACCGGTCAGCGTTCCAACAACTTCTACACCGATTGTTAGCACCCATAGCAAAAGCCTTTCGTAATGTTTTTGGGATGATAAGGCAGATTCCGAGTTGATGAAATATTACGCCGATTTCACTATCCCCCGCCAAGCGACGCTTGGCGGGGGATAGTGAAATCGGCATATCGCATTTTTGAAAAGATTTTTTAAGTTTTTAGGGTTTCCACTTCTCATTCTCTTAAAATGAATCCGTTTGACGGTTTATAATCAAGTTATTTAATGGCTTATCCCCGTTTTTTATTACCCAAAACTTAACGCGAACGTTAACTATTCATTACAGCACGCGCCGTTTATATATAAAATTTCGCAAGAAGAGAAGAAGGAAAACCTATGTCATCAAACTCACCTCAACCTGCGGCGACGACGCCAGCACCGGCCAAACCCCCTTTTGTTAAAGGCTTAGCTGGGGTCGTTGCAGCTCAAACCGCTATCAGCCATGTCGATGGCCCAAACAGCACCCTCATTTATCGCGGCATCAATATTAATGACTTGGTGGCACAGGCTACCTATGAAGAAGTAGCATATTTGGTTTTGTTCGGCACTTTGCCCAATGCCAGCCAATTGGCCGAATTTGATGCCAAGCTTAAAGCCAATCGCGATTTGCCACAAGCCATTACCGCTTGGTTATACACCTTGCCCAAAGAGACTGTGCCAATGGAAGTATTGCGCACCGCCGTGTCGATGATGGCACATTATGAAGATGACGTACAGAGCATCAGCATCGATTCAACCATTGCCAAAGCCATTCGCCTCACCGCACAATTAACTACCTTGTGCGCCGCCTACCAACGCATTCGCGAAGGCAAAGCCCCTATTGCCCCCAATGCTGATCTGTCACATTCGGCCAACATGCTTTATATGCTCAATGGGCAAGTGCCGAGCAAAGACCTCGAAGTGGCGATGAGCGCTTATTTTGTGTTGTTGGCCGATCATAGCCTCAACGCCAGCACCTTTACCGCTCGGGTCATCGCCAGCACCCAAGCCGATCTACATTCATCCATCTCAGGCGCATTAGCTGCGCTCAAAGGCCCATTACACGGCGGCGCCAACGAAGCCACCATGAATACCCTGCTCGAAATTGGCGAGCCAGACAATGTAGACCCTTGGGTAGACAATGCCTTTGCCACCAAGCGGCTAATCATGGGCTTTGGGCATCGCATTTACAAGAATGGCGACCCACGCGCCCGCGTACTCACCCGCTTGGCCGATGAAATTGGCCGCAAAGTTGGCATGGACAAATATGCCAAAATGTCGCACATGGTCGAGAAAGCCGTGCAACGCCACCGCGAGCTTTACCCCAACGTCGATTTCTACAGCGCCTCATTGCTCTATTGCTTGGGGATTCCAATCGACCTCTTTACGCCTATGTTTGCCTGCTCACGCATCATCGGTTGGAGCGCCCACGTGATCGAGCAATACAAAGACAGCGTACTCATTCGCCCCGCCGCCGAATATGTGGGCCGTTTAGGTGAATCTTATACCGCCATTGAAAACAGATAAGAAATTACGAATTACGAATTACGAATTACGAATGATTTGTGATGAGTAGCAAGTAATAAGTAACGAAAGATGTGCATGGCACAATTCGTAATTCGTAATTCGTAATTCGTAATTTACTATGTGGACCATTGAAACCCGCCTACGGCATATGTTTGCCAACCCGATTTCAGGCGTGATGCGGCTAAATAACGCCGACAATACATTAAATGCGGCCCGCTGTTTGATTGCGGCTGGGTTTAAATCGGTCGAAGTGACCATGACCACGCCGGATGCGTTGAACTTGGTCAAAACCTTGGCCGCAGAAGCCCCAGCCGATGTGTTGGTTGGGGCAGGCACCGCCATGAGCGCCGCCGATGCCCGTGCCGCCATCGAAGCAGGCGCACAATTTGTCGTCTCGGCTATCTGCGAAACCGACATCGTGCGGCCTTGCCGCGAGGCCGGTGTGGTGTGCATCCCAGCAGGCATGACCCCCACCGAGATTGTTCATGCGTGGCGCGTGGGCGCACATGTGGTCAAAATTTTCCCCGCCGCCATCATCGGCGGCCCTAATTTTGTGCGGGCCATTCGCGGCCCCTTGCCCGACATTCCGCTGTGGGTGAGCGGCATGGTTCCGGCCAAAGACGCGCAAGAATACCTGCGAGCGGGTGCAAATTTGGTTGGGCTGACCAACGAACTCTTCCCCGCGAACCTCATCCAAGCCAAAGATTGGCCGGCCCTCACCGAGCATATGAAAGCGGTGTTGCGAGTGGCTGAACACAGCTGAGTTAAATGCTGAGTCACGAATCATGACTCAGCACTCAGCATTACTTGAATCAGCCTCAATACCTACCGATGCTTTGCCAACATCGCTATAAAATTTAACCTATGAAACACGCGCCTAAAATGGTGTGTGATTTCTCCTCGGTTCGTTTAAGATGTCGGTAATAGATGATATTAAAGCCAAAATAGACTTGGTTGAGTTGGTTGGCGCATCGGTCAAACTCGCCAAAGCGGGGCGCTTATATAAAGGGTTATCGCCCTTTAAACAAGAGCGCACCCCGTCTTTTTTCGTCGATCCTGAACGACAATATTTCAAATGTTACGCCAGCGGTGAATCGGGTGATATTTTTGGCTGGGTGATGAAGCGCGAAGGGCTGAATTTTAGAGATGCCCTGCGCGAGTTGGCACAAAAAGCCGGTATTCAACTCGAAGAACGCACCCCACAGCAACAACAACACGACGACCAAGCCGAGCGTTTGCGCACGGCGGTAGATGAGGCTGCGCAATATTTTCATCGGTTGTTTTTGACCGCGCCACAGGCCGCCGAATGCCGCACCTATGTGAAAGAAAAACGCAGCCTAAGTGACGAAACCATCTCAAATTGGATGATCGGCTTTAGCCTGAATGATTATCAGGCGTTGACCAATTATTTGACCCAACGCGGCTACACCCCACAAGAGCTGATTGCGGCGGGCTTGATGATCGAAAATGACGAAGGCCGCCGCTACGACCGTTTTCGTGGTCGTCTCATGATCCCCATTCGCGACGAAAAAGGCCGCGCCGTTGGTTTTGGCTCACGCTCGCTCGATGGCTCTGAGCCAAAATACATGAACTCACCGGCCACCCTCATTTTTGAAAAAAGCCGCACTCTATTTGGCCTCGACAAAGCACGCGCCCCAATACGTAATGGCGTGAATGGCTTGACCGGCTCGGTGTTGGTTGAGGGGTATATGGACGTGATCGGGGTGGCGCAGGCTGGCTTTACGAATGTGGTGTCGAGCATGGGCACATCGCTCACCGAAGACCAATTTCGCGCCCTCAAAAAACTACATCCACGCATCGTCTTGGCGCTCGACCCCGACGCGGCGGGCAACCGCGCCATTTTGCGGGGGGTGGATGTGGCCCGCGGCGCGTTAGAACGCGACGATATCGCCACATTTGACGCGCAAGGTGTGTTGCGACACGAGAGCAAACTCAACGCCGATATTCGGGTGGCGGTGATGCCAGACGGCAAAGACCCAGATGAATTGGTGATTGACGCGCCAGACGAGTGGCGGCGGCTCATTCAACAGGCCCGGCCTGTGGTTGAGCATGTGATGGATACGCTGCTGGCTAATTACAACCTCGATGACCCGCGTGGCAAATCGGAGGCGGTGCAGGCGGTAGCGCCGATTGTTAAAGATTTGACTGACCCCGTGCAGCGTGATTATTATGTGCAAAAGTTGTCGCGGGCGCTGAAGTTGACGGAACGGGCTGTAACGCAGGCCCTGGGGGTGGTCGCCATGCCAGCCCAAAGACCGATCCCCAAAAACAGCGATACCACCCCGCATGGGGCGACGATTGCAACAAATAGCGGTGGGTTGGGGTTAAATAGGGCTGGCGATTCTTCGCGGCTAAAGGTTAACTTGGAATTGCATTTATTGGCATTATTGGCAAATAAGCCAGAATTGTTGATTGATGCAAATGTATCGCTGACGCGGGCTAAATTGTCGGTGTTGGGCACAGATGATTTTGTTAATCCGGCGGTGCGTCTGGGATTTAATCAACTTAGCCGTGTGGCGATGGGCGGCACACCCCAAGTGGTGAATGCTGTATCGGTCAATAATGAAGCAATTGATGATGATTGGTTGGGGTTAATTGCTGACCAAAAGATAACGCTGGATGATGATTTGCAGATGCGAGAGGAGGCGGTGCGCACCGCTTTGCGTTTGCGCGAGAGCAATCTTGAACGCGAATTGATTACGATGCGTTTTCTAATGGACCAAGCAACAGATTTGGCGAAGGAAGATGGCATTTCTGCCGACTTAAATATACTGAATCGTCAAGCGCAAGAATTGGCAAGTAATCGGTTTCGCGCACAAAAAGCATTGCGATTAAGAAACGCATTAATTGTCGAGTAACAGCACGAGTAGAATATCTATGTCACTAGACAAAAAAACCAACATTAGGCTTATGAATGAGCGACCCAAAAGCACGGTCAAGTATGATGATCGCGCTAATTTGGCGCAAGTTCATAAGCCTGATGTCACGATGACCGATATACCATTGATCAAGCGTAGTAATAAAAAACCAGAACGCACTCGTCCACAATCAACGGCTTCAAATAATGAGGCATTTGAGCCAAATATGGATGGGCGTAAGCTTGCCTCAGACTTAGATGTGTTGCCACGTTTGCCAAGCACACGGGCTGCCTCACGCACAGGGGCCGCCGCAACCGTTGCTGGTGGTGATCGTCAATTGGGGGCACGCCTCAGTGATAGCCGCAAAGCGAGTAACGACAAGCTTGAGTATGACGCTGCCTTTGCCCCCACTGATGGCGAAGACGGTGACAGCAACTATGAAGGATCTGACACAAGCGACAGCCTAGCTGACCAAGATACTTTTGAGCTAAAAGTTGCTGACGAGTTTGAGTTGCCGGGGCCAGATGAAGATATTGCCGCCGCCTATGCCCTCACCGACGATGAAGACAGCTTAGATGATGATTTAATCGACTTAGATGAGCGTCGGTTGAATGCCAAGCTTGAAGAATTGCCGATTAGCGAGTCGGAGAGCGACCCAATCCGCATGTATTTGCGCGAAATCAGCACATCGCCCTTGTTGGTAGCAGACCAAGAAATTCGCATGTGTGCTACTTTTGCAGCAGAAGTGCGGCTAAGAGAGCTAAAAGAAGTGGCAAAAACCACCCAGCTTAGTTTGTGGCAAGTGACCTATGATGCCCTGACGACTTGTTGGGAAAAAGTGCAAACGTTATGCCCGCAATTTGATACACCAGCACCCACGTTGCACCTTTTGTTGCGTGATGCGCGTGAAACTGCGGCGGGTTATATGATCTCGACCCCATCGACGATGCAGGTATTTTTGCGTGGCTTGGGTTGGGGGGCCGACCCCAAGGTCGAACAAATTAGCAAGCCATTATTCGACATGATTTTGGCTGCCATCATTTTGCCCCCAACATTGATCGGGGCGCTCGAAGAATTTGTCGAATCGTCGAATGGACAATTGCCAGAATGGGACGAGGCTCGCGAGTGGCTGCCGGATATTGAGATCAGTGAGGAGCATTTAAGCCTGATTAAGGTGCAGGCCGATGAAGCCCGCCGCAGTCTCATTCGCTCAAATTTACGGCTGGTGGTTAGTATTGCCAAGCGTTATGTTGGGCGTGGCATAACCTTTCTTGACCTCATTCAAGAAGGCAATTTGGGGCTATTGCGTGCCACCGAAAAATTCTCGGCGTGGCGTGGCTTTAAATTTAGCACCTATGCCACATGGTGGATCAAGCAATCGGTGACACGGGCGATTGCTGACCAAGCCCGCACTATTCGTATTCCGGTGCATTTGATCGAAACCATCAACAAACTATCGCAAACCCAACGCCGTATGACCCAAGTGTTGGGGCAAGAACCCACGTCTGAAGATTTGGCGATGGAGCTGGGGATGTTTGACGAGAAAGAGCTGGCCCAAATTATGGAAGGGCACAGCAACGGCAAAGCCATTGCGCCAGAGCTAGCCCGCAAATTAGATGCCGCGGTGCGCCGGGTGCAATCGATTATGCGGGTTTCGGCAGAGCCAATTTCGTTAGATGCGCCGGTAGGCAGTGAACAAAATAGCTTGCTGGGCGATTTTATCGAGGACCAAAATGAAATGTCGCCCTCAGACTCGGCTACGCTAGAGATGTTAAAACAGCAAGTGCGTAATGTGTTGGGGCAACTGACTGACCGCGAGCGCGAAGTGCTTGAAATGCGCTTTGGGTTTGGTGATGGGCGGCCCCGCACACTTGAAGAGATTGGGCAGACGAATGGCATCACGCGGGAGCGGGTGCGCCAAATTGAAGCCAAAGCCTTACGCAAGTTGCGTCACCCGCTCCACAGCCGCCGCCTGCGCGATTATTTGGCAGACACCTAGGAATTTTAGATTTGTGATTTAGCGCAAATTCCTAAAAGATGAAGAGCCGATTTCACTATCTATCCCCAAAGATAGGCTTTGGGGATAGATAGTGAAATTGACGATGGCGTGGGTTGAGTGTCAGTTTTGTTTGAATGCGCTCTTCGATTTGACAAGACTTATGGAAATAATCGCCGTGTCTTGACTTCGGAGACGGCATCATCACGGAAGCAATAAAGCATGGCGGGGCGACCTTCGCCGTTGGTGCGACGGCCAGTTTCTTCGATCACATCGGCTTGCAAAATACGCCGTCTGAAATTGCGTTTGTCGAGTTTAACGCCTAAAATTGTTTCGTATGCATGTTGTAGTGCCGTGAGCGTAAATTCGGGGGGCAACAATTGAAAGCCGACCGCCGTGTATTCTAATTTATAGCGCAAGCGTTTGAGTGCATAATTTAAAATATATTGATGATCGAAAGCCATTGTCGGCAGGCTATACATTGACTTCCACGCCGCGTCACGGCTGTCGTTAGTATCGAGCACCAAAGGCGCTGGCACTAACGCAAAATAAGTGATTGTCACTACTCGTCCGCGTGGGTCACGTTCAATATCGCCAAACGTAAACAGTTGCTCAATATGCACATCCCGCACACTCGTTTCATCGTATAACACACGGGCGGCCGCATCTTCTAACGATTCTTCTGGCTTAACATAACCGCCGGGCATGGCCCACATGCCCTCATAGGGAGGGTGTTGGCGACGCACAAGCAACACTTGTAAATCATCGCCACGCAATGCAAATATAACAACGTCAACCGTGACTGAGATTTGAGAATTCATTAGCCTGATATCTTACCTGAAACTATTACATGCTTGTTGTTTGCGCCGTATAATTCTTCTTCGCAGTGCATCATTTTGCCCAACGTCGATGTCGGCTTTCCCATATTTTAAGTATCCTATTACTTATGGCTTTTTCAGCCTGTGGGACAGCATCACCAACCCCACCCCCAAGCCCATCGCCATCCATATTGCCAACCGTTGCGCCGCTTTCAGATCGCCCGTTTTACCGTTTAAATATTAGCCTAGATTATGATCAAGGTTTGATTTTGGCGCAAGAACGGGTAGAATTTGTCAACCCTACCAATATTGAAATCACGGCGGTTAAATTTAATGTGCCGCCAGCACGGCATCACGGCGCAATCGAAATTCGAGATGCCCGCATCACTGGGCAAGCCAAATCGCTGACATTTACGCAAGATAAAACCGTGCTAACTGTGCAATTAGCTGAAGCATTGCCTGCGGGCAAAAGCATTTCGCTGGCCTTTAATTTCACGCTTAGACTACCTCAACAAGGCGTATCTTGGGGCATCGGTGGTGATGACACGGCGCGTGGCCCCAACAGCTTAATTGCTGGGCATTGGTATATCATGTTGGCCCCTTATCGTAATGGGGCATGGGATACGCCCAATTATTTCCCGCTTGGCGATTCATATACCGAGTCGTTAGCCGATTACGAAGTAAATATTATTGCGCCAGCGGGTGTAACCTTAGCCGGGGCGGGTTTTGTCAAACGTAATGACCGATTATGGCAATATGAATTATTACAAGCCCGTGTGTTTGCCTTTGCCGCCAGCAAAAATTATAAAGTGCGGCAGTCAGAGGTTGATGGCATCACCCTTTTACATTATGGTTATCCAACCCACGATGTCTTTGCCGATGATGTGTTGATCACGGCTGAACGCGCAGTCAAGCTCTACAGCAAACTTTATGGCAAATACCCCTACGATAAACTGGTGATTGTCGAGATTGACCGCGCCCAAGGGCAAGAATATAGCGGCTTGGTGGCGCTGGGTTCGGGGTTATATAACGGTTATTCTGGTAGCGGCTCGCGTCATGACCTTATTTCATCTACCGCCCACGAGGTGGCGCACCAATGGTGGTATCACGTGGTGGGCAATGACCAAGTGCGCACGCCTTGGCTCGACGAAGCCTTTGCTCGTATGGCTGAATATCGGTTTTACCAAACCTATTACCCACAAGATGCCGATTGGTGGCTGAGTTTTTACATTACCACCCGCAACCCACAAGGGGCAATCGATTTACCCTTGTCGGGTTACAAAGACCCACCCACCTATATTAGCGCGGTTTATCGGCGTGGGGTGCAATTTTTGATCGACTTACGAAAATTGATGGGCGATGCGGCCTTTGACGCGACCATGAGCGATTATTATGTCGCGCAGTCATATCGACTCGCCAGCACTGATGCATTTTTTGACGCAGTGGCACGACATACCGACCGTGATGTGAGTTTATTGGTGCGTAATTATTTTGAAAACCCGCCCAAATTGCCCTGCAAAATAAGCGCGAATGCGCCAGATTGTCGTAAGTTGAGTTAAGATAAGGTCAATATGCGCGTCTTATTAGCCGAAGATGATCGTCGGATTGCAAATTTTATTATTAAAGGCCTGCGTGAAGAAGGTTATGTGGTTGAGCATGTGCTTGATGGTGAGTCGGCCATTGAGTTTGCTTTGGCCGAGCCAGATTACCCTTTTGACATCATTATTTTAGATGTCATGCTGCCCAAGCGTGATGGCATGACCGTATGCCGTGAATTGCGCACACGCGGGCTACGTGGCCCAGTGCTGATGTTGACTGCCATGAGCAACCTCGATGACCGCGTGCGCGGGTTAGACAGCGGCGCAGATGATTATTTGGTCAAACCTTTTGCTTTCCCCGAGCTATTGGCGCGATTGCGGGCCTTAGGGCGGCGCGTGCCAACGGCGGTTTCTACTTCATTATTGCAAATTGGTAATTTAACGTTAAATACCCAATTACGCACCGCCAAACGCGCTGACCGCACCATTGAATTGAGCACCCGCGAATATCAACTGCTAGAATATCTTATGCGTCAAGCTGGCAAACCCGTTAGCCGCACCATTTTGTTGCAAGCCGTGTGGGGCTACGATTATGATGGGGCTTCTAATGTTGTAGATGTTTATGTCGGCTATTTACGCCGTAAAATCGATGCAGACCCCCAAGCCATTCCCCTTGTGCACACCATTCGCAGCGTCGGTTATAAAATTTCAGAAAACCCATAATATTTATGATTTACGATTTTTTCAGCTATCGTAAATCGTAAATCAAAATCGTATTATGTTAAGTTTTACGCGCACGCTGCGTTTTCGGCTGGCCTTGTGGTTTATGGCCGTATTGGGCGCGGCGATGGTGGTTTTGGGGGCGTTGATTTATTTTGGTTTGCAGCGAGCATTATTACAAAATGTCGATAACACCTTGCGTAATGCCGCTGTGCGTAGCGTCATTCAAAGCAATGGCGAAGCCGAAAGCGAGCGTTTACGCCGCTTGTCGCTCATTAGCCTTGCCCCATCACGATTACTCACCCTCGATGGCAATACCCTGCAATTTGATGCCGCATTTCCCACCGCCATTCCTATTGCGCCAGACTTGCTAAATGCCATTCAAGCTGGCAATGCGCGTTTTGAAACAATGGTTTTACCCAATGTCATTTATCGGCTTTATTCGGCACCAGTGCGGGTGGATGATGGCGTAGACAACACGCGGGTAGCGGTGGTGCAAGTGGTGCAATCGCTTGAAAATGAATATGCTACCCTTGCAAATTTGCGTGGTTTGATTGGGTTGTTGATGTTGGTGACATTGCCTTTAGCAGGGCTGGGCGGTTGGTTTTTAGCTGGGCGGGCGTTGGCCCCAATCGAGCATGTGCGGCGCGATGTTTCTAGCATTATTGGCAGTGCCGATCTCTCGCGTCGGGTGAGCAATGGCTTGCCCGATGACGAAGTAGGTAAATTGGCCCGCACTTTTGACGGGTTGTTGGCGCGGATTGAAGATGCGATGGCACGTGAACGCCAATTCACGGCCGATGCCTCACATGAGTTGCGCTCGCCTTTGGCGGCGCTCAAGGGCGAAATTTCGGTAGCGCTCAACCGCCCCCGCTCGGCTAGCGAATATCACGGAACCTTAAACGAGTTAGAGGTTTCTATCGATGATATGACCCGTTTGGTCGAAGACTTGTTAACTTTGGCCCGCACTGGTAATGATACACAGCTACCTAGCCAGCCGATTGAGATCGTCGAGATGGCAATGAGTGTCTGTGCCCGTTTGATGGTGGTAGCTCATGAAAAATCGTTGGAATTGCGGGTGAAAATTGACGCAGCCCAGCCTATTGTGGCTGGCGATCGTTCGCAATTGGCGCGGGTCATTACCAATTTGGTTGATAATGCCATTCGTTATACCCCAGCCAGTGGCGTGGTTGAGGTGCGTGTTAGCCGTAACATTACCCATGCTTTAATCGAAGTGCAAGATACCGGCATTGGCATTGCCCCAGAGCATGTGCCACATATTTTTGACCGCTTTTATCGCACCGATAGCGCCCGCTCACGTGAAAATGGCGGCACAGGGTTGGGGTTAGCCATCGCCCAAGCCATTATGAAGCGGCATGGCGGTGATATTTTGGTGGCCAGCGAGGTTGGTGTTGGCAGTTTATTCACCATGCGCATCCCGCTTATTGCTGAATAACAAGCACATCTTCTTCAATAATTCGGGGTAAACCCAAAAGATGAAAGGTCGATTTCATCAACTCGGAATCTGCTCTATTACCAATAACCCCCTATAATTGAATTGATAAACTCATGGCAGAATTAACACACTTAAATTCACAAGGTGAGGTGCATATGGTTGATGTTGGCGAGAAGCCCGACAATCATCGTATGGCCGAAGCGCGTGGCCTTGTGCGTATGACCGCAGACGCTTATGAAATTTTAGTGCGTGGCAATTTAAAAAAGGGCGATGCGTTAAGCGTGGCTCGAATTGCTGGCATTATGGCGGCGAAACGCACGAGCGAGTTAATTCCATTGTGCCACCCCATTATGCTCACAAAAGTAGAGGTGCGCTGCGAGGCCAGTTGCCCCAGCCCAGAGTATGGGCAAGTTGATATTTTGGCACGGGTAGAGTGCCTTGGCAAAACCGGTGTCGAAATGGAAGCCCTAACAGCCGTTAGTGTCGCTGCCCTCACCATTTACGATATGGTTAAGGCCGTTGACCGCACCATGACCATTAGTGAGATTCAGCTCATGCATAAAAGCGGTGGGCAGCGGGGGGATTATCATCGTGAATCATCATTTATATCAACATCCAAGTATCTTCTCGATAATGAGAAGTAAAACAGATTTTCGCCGAAATCATGATAGCGCCATCGCCGTAGGGGATGGCGCTATCGTGATTTCGACATTACCTCTTTTAGGGTCAGAAAAAAATGCAAATAAGACTATTCGCCACACTCAAAGAACGTGCTAAACAACCAACTATTGCCCTTACATTACCTTTGGGCGTAAACACATTTACAGTTACTGAATTGCGTGATTGGGTCACCCAACAATACCCTGCCTTAGCATCACTTATGCCTCATGCGGTGGTGGCCGTAAACCAAGCGTTTGCTTTTGATGAAGATGTGGTTAAGCCCAACGATGAAATCGCATTGTTTCCACCGGTCAGTGGTGGTCGGTCTGATCAAGATGAATTGGACATGTCTTACCCCACCTATTTAGCGGTTACCCACGAAGCGATTGATTTAGATTTTTTGCAACGCCAAGTAACCACCGAATTAGATGGCTCGGCGGTATTATTTATTGGAACTGTGCGTAAAGTGACCGGCAGCGATGTCACAACACATCTTGAATATGAGGCTTACCAAGCGATGGCCGAAGCCAAGCTAAAACAGGTGGCCGACGAAATGCGCCACAAATTTCCGGGGGTGCATGGGGTGGCTTTGGTGCAGCGCATTGGCTTGATGCAGGCGGGTGAACCAACCATTGCCGTCGTTGCCAGCTCGGCGCATCGTGGCGATGGTGCATTTGAAGCGGCGCGTTATGGCATTGATCGCTTAAAACAAATTGTGCCTGTATGGAAGAAAGAGATACGCCCAGATGGTAGCGCTTGGATAGAAGGCGATTACACACCCCAACAAGGGGATTAAAATAGTGCCTTAATATAGGCTGAGTTTTATAAAGATATACTGTTTTTAGGTCAAAAGGTGAGGAAGTATCGATTTCACCATGCTGCTCAAGCGTAGCTTGAGCAGCGATAGTGAAATCGGCGAAAACCATATTTGTAAGCCTGTTTTGCTATAGAATAAAAATGGAATGTCTTGGGTATCCTAAATTTATGGTAACAGCTTTCATCATACGCCATCAAAAGATGGATTTTCCACTCAAATATAAATTCATCCTTTCAATCCGCGAAGGATTGCGTTGGTTAAAACGATTAATAAGGTTAGATATTACCGCTACTAGCACTGGGGTAGAAGATGTCGCTGATATTGTTAATTCTGCAAATGGCAAGATTAGTGATAACACACTCTCTACAAGGGCGGCTAAACAACAGCTATTAATACGTTTACAACGAAATGACCAAGATGCTTGGGACGAAGTCTTTAGAGAATGGTCGCAAAAATTGTTTTCGTATTTGCGCTACAGCCTGCCGACCAGTGAAGATGCGGATGATTTGCTAAGCGAAACGTTTATGGCAGCGGTGAAATCAATCCATCATTTTGATGGGAAATCAGCGTTGTCAACATGGTTGTATACATTGGCGCACAACAAAATGGTAGATTTTTGGCGGGGACATCAACAAACGGATGAATTGCCCATCAATCTTTCGATTTCTGAAGAAGAGATTGGGCTAGATTTTCAAGAGGCGTTAGGGCGTTTGCCTAGCCCGGCGCAACAAGCACTTTTATTGCGTTACCGCGAAGACTTAAGCGTTTCTGAGGTAGCGCATATTATGGGGAAATCGTATAAGGCGACCGAATCGTTATTAAGCCGAGCACGATCTGCATTTAAAGAGGCGCTAACCGAAAGCGGCATATATCATGAAGAGGTGAAACGGTGATGAATGAAGAATTTTTGCGCTCGACATTTGTCAAACAAACGCGGGTTGAAACACCATCGGGACGCACCTTGGCTGCGGCGCGAGAAGCAATGCGTAGTGTTTTGCGTGAAAGCCGTGAAATAAACCCCATTTTTGGCGCGTTGCAAGGAATGATGGGCGATTTTAATCGCGTTATCACCCGTTTTGGCGATTTTGTACAAGGCCCACAAGCTGAATTAGAAGAAACGGACATTAAACTTAGCCCATTTTCATATGCCAAAGCGCGTATCTTGGGGGCCGGTGCCTTAATTCGGCGTGGCAAAATAGAGTATCGGGTGTCTGAAGGGTTACTTGCAGCAACGCATGTTGGCGATGAAATTATTACTGAACAAGGTCGCCTCGCTTTAACGCCATTTGCGAATCAAGATGTGTTGCTAGAACCGGGCGCTCATACCAAGCTAGAGGCCGTTGCGTCAAATCAAGGGCACACGCAATTTGATATGCGGATCTTGTTGGGGCGTGCAATTTCTAGCATTACCAAAGCATTGCATAATGACGATGTTTTTCTCATTCGCACCCCCGTTGCCAATGTTCAAGCACATGGGACTGAGTTTATTGCCGAGACAATTTCGCCAACAGATTCATATTTTGCTGTTACGGAAGGGGTGGTGGCAATTAAAATGGGTGAACAAGAGATTAGCTTGCCTGCGGGTATGGAATTGAAAGCGGTGGAAGGCACCACCCTTGAGGCGCAATCTATCCCTGATTTCAATCCGGGCGAAATTTATCTTGTTAAAACAGGTGATTCATTTGCCAGTTTAGCCCAACAATTTAATATAAGTTTGTATCGTTTAAGCAAGGTTAATCCTCATATTACAGACCCCAACCTATTGACAACCGGCACAATGCTTCTCATTCCAAAATCTCAGATCAATTCCATCGTTTGATCGATAGCCATTCATTTGTAAACACCTTACAATTTAGGTTTACAACACCATAGGTAAAATAATTTGCTATGGGTTATGTATAGCGGTTCAGATAAATCTTTGTTGAAAATATAATATGCCCATTTTGCTATATGTTTAGCAAAGGATAGAGTGAAATGGGCAAAAACCTCTAAAAAAGATGTTTCTGATGGCTATATTGCACAACAAAACATCATAAAACTTAAAACCGTGATGTTAGTGGTGAACGTTACATCAAAATAAATATGCAAACAGCTTCATTCGCCCATCGCATTGCCGCATTGCTGTTAGTCACCTCAATTTTGCCTCTAGCCAATAACCGGGCATATTCTGCGGAAACACTAAAAGCGACCTCATCATCTTCTTCAAACGCACCTGCATTGGCCCCCCAACAAAACGAAGATACGATATGGCAGATAGCAAATTATTTAGGGGGCGTTCGTCTTGATTGGCAATCTGATCTCATGACGCCAAATTATCAGCAAACGGATGCATGGTCATCTATTGATCATAAAGGTGTAAGGTTGCCCGTTCACCTTTTTACCGTGCGGGTATCACATCAGCAGCCGATTCAGCCACAAATTTTGTCGCTTAATAGCAATGTGTATGAAGGGGAGATTACGCCTGCGATTCCAATTGTGCCGCGTGGGCTAGATGGCGCGCCATTGCCAGAACGGATGGGCGAGGCGAGCATCGCCAGTGTTGGCGCATTGCCACAAACGCCCGTGTTTGTGCTACGTGATGTGCAAATGGGCGAGGCACGTTGGGTGGTGTTAGCGGTTTCGCATTTGTTTCAACGCGATGGCATTGCCCGCGAACTTGATCAACTGAGTTTGTATATCGATAAAAGCAGTTTAGCTTTGAGCGACGAAAATGCATCATCGCCCCAAGAATTAGATCGCTTTTTAGCACTTGGCGAAGGGTTAGCGCAGCCAAACAGCATTTTAACTGGCAGCGTCCCACGTTATCGCAATAACACAACATCAAGCGATGCAGCTTGTATCAATAATGTGCCCGAACCAGCGAATCCACTTGCCCGCACAACTTCTTGGAAAATTAATGTCACCAAATCAGGGCTGCAATCACTTACTGGGGCCGAATTGCAAGCCGCCGGCTTAAATATTGCTGCACTTGAAGCCAGTAAACTGCGTTTGTTTCACGATGGCAATGAAGTCGCTATTGAGATACGCGACACCAATAACAATAACCGGCTTGATAGCACCGAAGAATTGATATTTTATGCTGGTGCAGTTGGTAATCTATGGAACGCCAATGATATTTACTGGCTAGCAGCCGATACGGTTGCTGGCGTGCGCATGGGCAATGGCACGAATGCAATTGGTTCTGGCATCCCTACTGCCAACACTGCCTTAGAAAATGGGCAATGGCGACAAGCCAAAGAATATGATTCGTTATTAAGTGGGACCAGCGGTGATCATTGGTTTTCAAAAGACATGAAAACAGATATCAGCAGCCAATCACCCGAAGCCTCTTATTTGATTACCATGACCAATGTATTGCCAGTGGCCTCGGGCAACATCTCAATTACGGTGCATGGCACAGGCTATACACGGGGCGATTATCGTGTATCGGTCAAACTTGGCAGTACTACATCGGCAGTGCAAAGCAAAACCGGCTTGGACAATTGGTCGCCTTCATTTCAGGTTAATGGCACTGCCAATAATCTCACGGTTTATCTTAATCGTGCTACGCGCCCATCGGGTTTTTGGTTAGATAAAGTGACATGGCAACGACCTGTCATGCTTGATTTTCGTGGGTCGGGCGGCACATTTGTAGTGCCCAGTGGCGTAAAACGCTATCAACTCAGCAATACATCAGCCACCCGCACACTTTACGATATCACCAATGCCCATTCACCCAAGATCGTCATATTAAACGGCGGCAGCAACACCGAATTTCAGAGCAATAGCAATGGCGGCACTTACATCATATCGGGCGCAAATACAGTTTTTAAACCAACTGTGACAAGCTATAGCTATAGCAATTTGCTGCAATCACGGGTTGCCAACGCCATTTATATTGCACCTGCTTCGTTACAAAGCGCCCTCACCCCACTTGTTGCACATCGGCAATATCAGGGCTATAGCGTACATGTGGTTGACCCACAACTCATTTACGATTGGTTTAGCTTTGGCAAAGTGTCTCCCGAAGCCATCCGCAGTTTCTTGCGTTATATCAATGCCAATTGGACTTTAGCGCCATTATCAGTGACACTGGTCGGGGATGGCACCAACGATCCTTTAAACTACACCAAGAAAAACGTACCAAATATTATTCCGCCATA
>CAMDWA010000086.1 GCA_945877855.1 Thermoflexus hugenholtzii JAD2
TAGGGTTGGTTTGAGGCGAAATAGTTTTATTTAAGGGTGAGAGGTTTCTTTCACGCTCGCTTTTGCTTGCCTTGGCTTCGAAGTGGGCTTTATTTGCCACTTACTGGGGTCGTTTTGTTAAATTTTTTTTAGCCTAAACTACTGTTAAATGATTGTTAACTAAAAACAGTCATTCAAGGCAATAAATATGCTTAAGTGTCACGCTTAAATCAAATGCAACTCAGTCTGCCGCCCATGCAGCCAACGTATTTCACCATTGACCAAGACCGCATCTTCTTCGAGCGCCATGCGCACCACCTGATTGCCCCATTCTGGCACTGGCTTGGTTACATTTAGCTCGATAGAGTAACAGGTGTGGTCGAATAATTCATAATCACCGCGCTTTGGCACGCCGCCCTGTTGATCCCACAAACCAATAACCGGGCCAGCGGCATGACCGTGATAGCCGATAGGGTGGCTGTAAATGCTGGGCGCGATGCCTTCGGCTTTAGCGTTGCTTAAGGTTTCTAGCAACACTTGGTTGCCAGTTTGGCCTATTTTCATGGCTGCCATGTGGAAATCTTGTAGCCGATTGCCGTCGGCAAGGGCAGCTTTGAGGCCGGCTGGGGCATCTGTTTCACCTGGGCGTAACACATAGGCGTTTTGTTGTTGGTCGGTAGCGAGGCCGAGGTAAATGAAGCCGACATCGCAATGCAGTAAATCACCGGGCATAATCAGTTTGCGGGGGGCGGCCTTGGCCCCACCGGCGGGGCCATCAAAACCCAGACCAGCGGCTTGAATTTCGATGCTGGGTTGAAACCAAGCTTTTAAGCCGAGGTCGTGCATTTTCTGGCGCAGCCACCAAACGACATCATCGGTGGTGGTGATGCCGGGTTGAATGGTGCGTGACGAAAATGCTTCGGCAATGAGGGCATGACCCATTTCAACCAAGCCCGGGTAAACCACCAATTCGGCATCGAGGCGGCTTTCGAGCCAACCAACACATAGTCGTTCGGCAGATTTAACCCGTGTCGCCAAGTCGCCCAATGCTTCGATCACGCGCCCATGTTCGCTGTGTGTCAGGCCATCGCCAAATGGAAAATCGTCGGCATAGTTGAGGCCGATTACTTTGGGGTCGCGTTCACGCACTACGCGGGCGAGACAGGCAAAGTGTTCTTCTTGGGCGGGGTCCCAGGCTTTGGCAAAATATTCGCCGTGTCCATAGCGGTCGAGGGTGAGTCGCTCGACTGTGCCATCGGGTTTGCGATTAAACACCAAAATGGTGCGGCGACGTGCAGCCATCGCCGGGGCTGGCAACATCGACATGATGACGGGGTCTTCGTTATATTCACGGGCTACGATGATCCACATATCGAAGCCTTCGCGTTGCATGAGCGCGGGGATGACTTCTTCGAGCCGTTGTTTCAGCCAACGGTTGACCACTTCGGCTTGGGCACGTAGCGGCAAAATTTTGTTGCGGTAATTTGAGAGTGGGAGATTAGACATGGTTGGATTATGCCTGAATTGCAGCACAAAAACAAATTGGTGTCGAGATGACAATTTAATCGTCAAGCCGCCCGATAAAAGCGTCGATTGTGATAAAATTCACGAATCAATTGGCATGAAAACGACCTTTGCGGAACCCGCCCCGCTCATCCATGATTCGCCGTTAAATACGGTGACATCACAAGATGTTCAGCTTGATATTACGTTTGACCAGCTAAAAAAGCTGGTTAGCCCGCGTGCATTAACGGGTGAGACGATGTTGCTTAATATGGGGCCACAACATCCGTCCACGCATGGTGTATTGCGATTGTTGCTCGAACTCGATGGTGAAACCGTCATCAGTTGTATTCCCGATATTGGTTTTTTGCATACAGGCATAGAGAAAACAGCAGAAGACAAGCCCTATTTAAAAGGCGTGCCGCTGACGGATCGCACCGATTATCTTGCCCCGATGTCGAATAACATGGCATTTTGTGGTGCAATTGAAAAACTAATGGGTGTGGATGTGCCATTGCGGGCACAATATTTGCGGGTGATTTTGCTTGAACTGACCCGCATGAATAGCCATTTGGTTTGGCTCGGCACGCACGCAATGGACATTGGCGCTATGTCTGTCTTCCTATATTGTATGCGAGAGCGCGAGATGTTGCTTGATATTTACGAATGTGTGTCTGGGGTTCGTATGATGAGCAGCTATTTTCGCCCGGGTGGGTTGTGGCGCGATGTGCCTGATAGTTTCTTTCCTTTAGTTAAAAAGGTATTAGATGTGTTTCCGGGCCGCATATCAGATTACGAGAAATTGCTAAAGGAAAACCCGATTTGGAAAGAGCGCACGATTGGGGTTGGCAAAATTAATGCCACCGATGCAGTGCGTTATGGCATGACGGGGCCGTCGTTGCGCGGTAGTGGTGTAAAGTATGATGTGCGTAAGGCCATGCCTTATTCAAGTTATGATCACTTTGATTTTGAAGTGCCGGTGGGCAGCAATGGCGATGTCTATGATCGTTATCGCTGCCGTTTAGACGAATTTACCCAGAGTTTGCGTATTATCAAACAAGCGCTCGACAAGTTGCCGCCCGGCCCAGTCATTACCGATGATCGTAAGATTGCGCCACCGCCCAAGCATGAGATCGCCACATCGATGGAATCACTCATTCACCATTTTAAATTGTGGACAGAAGGGTTTAGAGTGCCAGAAAGTGAGGTTTATTTTGCGGTAGAAAGCGGTAAGGGCGAATATGGGGTTTATATTAGCGCCGATGGTTCGGCCAAGCCGCGTCGTGTGCATTTCCGTGCCCCATCGTTTAATAACTTGCAAGCGCTTTCGCACATGAGCAAGGGTTGCATGTTGGCTGACCTTGTGGCCATTATTGGCTCAATCGATATTGTTTTGGGAGAAGTAGACCGGTAAACGAAGTTGAAAGTGCCAAGTGCTCAGTTCTAAGTCAAATACTTAGCACTCAGCACTCGGCACTTAGCACTTACTTATGTTGAAAGACAAATATAAAGACCGAATAGCTGCTATTTTTGCAAAATATCCGCCTGAGCGAAAGCGCAGCGCCGTGATGCCATTGCTTGATATTGCGCAAGAAGAATATGGGTATTGCACCGAAGAGGCTATGCGTGAAATTGCCGAACTGTGTGGTATAGACCCGACCGAAGTAAAAAGCGTGGTGGGGTTTTATACCATGTATTACGAGAAAAAAGTCGGCAAATATGTCATTGATGTGTGTGATGACCTACCATGTGTGCTGCGTGGGGCCGACAAATTTGTGAATTATTGTGAGCAAAAATTGGGCATTAAGGCTGGCGAAACCACGCCCGATGGCAAAATTACGCTAAATGTGGTGATGTGTTTGGCTGCCTGTGATCGTGCGCCCATGTGCCAAGTTAATACAGCATATCATTATGATTTGACACCAGACAAATTTGACAAACTGGTGACAGAGTTGAAAAAAGGCTAAAAGCGAATGGAAAAACACATTTTGCTGCGCGATCTGGATGTGCCAAACATCCGCGATTTAGCAGTGTATTCCCAACACGAGGGCTATGCCGCGTGGAAGAAAGCTGTGACCGGTATGAAGCCAGATGAAGTCATCACGGTGGTGAAAGACTCAGGCTTGCGCGGTCGTGGCGGCGCTGGTTTTCCGGCGGGTGTGAAATGGAGCTTCATCCCTAAAGATGTATTTCCGAAGTATGTTACGGTAAATTGTGACGAATCGGAACCCGGCACTTTTAAAGACCATCAACTGATTCGCCATAATCCACATCAGGTGATTGAGGGCACAGCATTGTGTGCCTATGCCATTGGGGCAAATGTGGCTTATATTTATTGCCGTGGCGAGTTCCGTGAGCCAGCTCGCGAGTTGCAGAAAGCCATCGATGATGCCTATGCCGCTGGGTTGCTCGGCAAAAATTTGTTTGGCAGCAATTATTCGCTCGATATTTATGTGCATTTGGGGGCTGGGGCCTATATTTGTGGCGAAGAATCAGCGTTGCTCGAATCGCTCGAAGGCAAGATTGGTCAACCACGCCTAAAGCCGCCATTCCCGGCGGTGAGTGGGTTGTATTCAAAGCCGACCGTTATTAATAACGTTGAAACCTTGGCGAATGTGCCACCCATCGTGCTAAATGGCGCGGCTTGGTATAAACAGTGGGGCACCGAGAAATCACCGGGTGTGAAGTTGTTTAGCGTATGCGGGCATGTTAAAAACCCGGGCAATTATGAGTTACCGCTCGGCAAATATAGCATTCAAGAACTGTTGGAGATGGCTGGCGGCAGTATGACTGGTCGCCCAATCAAGGCGGTTTTGCCAGCGGGGTCGTCTTCACCTATTATTCCAGCATCAAATTTTCACGCCAAACTGGATTATGAAGCGATGGCGGCGATTGGTTCAGTGCTTGGCTCGTGCTCGTGGATATTTATGGACGATAGCGTGGATATGGTGTGGGCCGCTCGCAAGATGATTCGCTTCTTTAAGCACGAGAGTTGTGGCAAATGCACGCCATGTCGTGAGGGCACGCATTGGGCCTTGTCGGTGTATGACAAATTGTTAAGCGGCAAAGGCACCATTGAAGATGTGAATTTGATCGGCGAAGTGAATAAGCAAATTATTGGTAAGTGTTTTTGCCCACTGGGCGAATTTGCTACCAGCAGTATGACTTTCACGCTGAAGCATTTCAAGCAAGATTACGTTGATTTTATTGATCAAAAGAAGGGCGGCTCGGATGTGTATTTGAAGGAGTTGGCGCGTGACCATCATTTGCATGAACTGCATAGTGGTGTGGTGTCGGTGAATGGGATTAAGGTGCATTAAGAATAATTGTCTGAGTAGGTAGTTATCGTTAAGATAGGGATTCGCCGAAGATATTTGGATAAGCGCTAGGTTGAGTATAGATTTATAGGAGGATATGGAATGACTAATTTTAATAATAAATGCTCAGCATTAACACGAATTACATTTAACCCTGCCGTTATGGCTGGTCAAGCTTGTATTCGTGGTATGAGAATTCCAGTGTCACTAATTGTTAATTTAGTTGCACACGGTATGAGCACTAATGAAATTATTGAAGAATATCCAAGTTTAGAAAGCGCTGATGTTAGAGAAGCCCTTGAATATGCATCTAGGCTGACGCGTGAACAGGTCTTTAGCCGAGAAGTTGAACCAGCGGCATGAAATTTTTAGCTGATATGGGCGTTTCGCTTAAAACCGTAAAATGGTTGCGCGAAAAAGCTCATGATTGTGTTCATTTACTCGATGAAGGATTGGAACGATTATCGGATGCAGAAATAATCGTAAAGGCAAAACTTGAAGAACGTGTGGTTTTGACGATGGATTTAGATTTTAGTCGTTTGATGGCTTGGAGTAATGATATTAAACCAAGTATTATTACATTTCGTCTTGACAATGAACGATCTGAATATGTTAATAAGGGATTATTAGTTTTTTTAGAAAATCACAAATTTGAACTCAATGAAGGCGCGATGATTACAGTTACGGATCAAAATATTCGAGTGCATCGGTTACCTTTATAGTAAAAGCAAATAAATGTATCGCTTAAAGGTTGGGTTTTAGATATATACATGAGTAAAAGTTTACCAACGGAAATAAACTTTGAAAATTAATTTCATGGCTGACTTAGTAAATTTAACCATCGACGGCAAAGCCGTTGCCGTGCCCAAAGGCACGCTCATTGTGGATGCTGCAAAAACCATTCAGAATGATATTCCCGTGTTTTGCTATCACCCCAAGCTGAAGCCGGTAGGTATGTGCCGCATGTGCTTGGTTGAAATTGGCACGCCCAAGATGGACCCGGCCACACGTCAAGTAGTCAAGGATGACAAAGGGGCCGCAGTGATTGCATGGCAGCCAAAATTAAACACGGCTTGCACCACCCCTGTTAGTGAAGGGATGGCCGTGCGTACCCAGACCACAGTGGTAAGTGATGCGCGTGAAGATGTATTGGAATTCTTGCTCACCAGTCATCCGCTCGATTGCCCCATTTGTGATAAGGGTGGCGAATGCCCATTGCAAAACCTGACGCTTGAGCATGGCCCCGGCAATAGCCGCTTTGAATATGAGAATAAGCAGCATAACGCCAAACATGTGCCATTGGGTGATTTGATCTATTTGGATCGTGAACGCTGTATTCAATGTTCACGTTGTATCCGATTTCAAGATGACATTGCCGATGATCATGTATTGCAATTTCATGAACGCGGTCGGCATATGGAGATCATTACCCTGAGCGAGCCGGGGTTTGATAGCTACTTTAGCGGTAATACCAGCGATATTTGCCCGGTTGGCGCGTTAACCACTGCCGATTTTCGCTTTAAGGCCCGCCCGTGGGAATTAGGCAGTAGCCCAAGTGTATGTAATCATTGTGCGGTGGGGTGTAACACTACATTAAATACCCGCCTTGATACCAAGACAGGTATCAATGAAATTAAGCGTGTGATGCCACGCCAAAATGAGCAGGTAAATGAAATTTGGTTGTGCGACAAAGGTCGCTTTGTCCATCATTACACCCGCGCTGGCGACCGTTTGCAAAAGCCGCTCATTCGTCAAAATGGGCAATTGGTAGAGACAACATGGGAACGTGCGCTTGATTTAGTCAGTAGCAAATTGTCGGGTGCGGCTTCCGTTGCGGCAGTGATCGGCGATCGTATTGCGAATGAAGATGCTCATTTGCTGACCAAATTGGTGAATAGCAATGCCAAAGGCGAAACCCGTTTATCACCGGCTTTGCCTGCTTCTTATGCCGACCTTGCCCGCGATTATGGGGTTGGGGTTGGTTTTGATATGAAGCAACTTGGCAAGGGCGATGTGATTGTCGTTGTGAATGGTGATGTCGAAGAGCAAGCCCCGGTGTGGTTTTTGCGCTTGCGACAGGCGGTGGTTGATCGCGGGGCCAAATTGATTGTGGCGAACCACCGTAGCACCAAGCTGCATCGTTATGCGGCGCATATTGCGCGTTATGAGCAGGGCATGGCCGCCCAGTGGGCAGCCCAAACAGATGATGCGGCTTTGAGCACCGATGAGTTAAAGAAGGCGCGTAATGTGTTGTTTGTATTTGGTGATGAAAAGCTAGATGCGGTATCGTCACGCGGCCTAGCTCAGATTTTGGTTGGTAAATTGGTGGCGGCTGGGCAGATCGGTAAGCCCAATAGTGGTTTGTTGCCGCTTTACCCACATGGCAATACGCAAGGGGTTTTTGATATCGTGGCTGGGACTCGTCACTCTGGCAACCCTGGTGTGTTGAGTGTTGATGTGGCGTGGCTCGTTGGGGTGGGTGACGCAAGTGATGCGCCCAAGGCTAAATTTACAGTTGTGAGTGAATTGTTTATGACAGCATTGGCTTCGGCGGCAGATGTGGTTTTGCCAGCCTTGAGTTTTGCCGAGCGTGAGGGTACTTATACCAGCGGCGACCGACGTGTGCAACGATTTTATCGTGCATTGCCGGCAGTTGGGCAAGCCAAGCCCGATTGGTGGGCGGTGCAAGAAGTCGCCCGCCGTATGGGGTTTGCATGGAATTTTGCGTCACCGGCTCAGATTTTTACAGATTTGGCCGCCAATGTTTCATATTATTCTGGGTTGGGTTATGAGGCTTTGGCTAAAACCGAATCACAATGGCCCCCAGTTGGGCGTGACGATTTATATTATGGCGGCACAGGCTATGAAAATGATGGTGGCATTGGCGTTCGTTATGTATCTAACCCATCTGTGATAAGTAGCCCAACATCACCGAAAATTACAACCTCTATTAGCGATTTGAAACGCCCGGCACGCAAACTTTACCAGACTGGTGAATTAATTAAGCGTAGTAACGTCATGCAAACCCATATTGAATAATTTGCGATTTGTGATTTGCGATGGATGATGTGGTTAAGCCCAATTGTCAATCGTAAATTGTAAATTGCGAATCAAACGATGAACACTTTACTTGAAATTATCCTTAAAGCGGCGGTGATTACGCTGGTGGCGCTAACAGGCTTTGCCTATTTGACATTGCTTGAACGCAAATTTATCAGTCGATTGCAGGCGCGTTATGGCCCCAACCGAGTTGGGCCATTTGGTTTGTTACAACCCGTCGCTGAGGCCCTTAAACTCATTGTAAAAGAGAGCATCATGCCAGACAAGGCTGATCGCCCGATGTTTTTTTTAGCGCCTATCATGGCAGTGGTTCCAGCATTGGCAATATTTGCGGTGGTGCCATTTGGCAAAGGACCCGTGTTGCAACTGGCCAGCAATGTAAATGTGGGTATGCTCTATATTGCAGCCGTGATCGGCACAGCCGTATATGGTGTCGCTATTGCGGGTTGGGCTTCAAATAATAAATATGCTTCGTTGGGCGGTTTGCGAGCGGCGGCACAAGTGGTTAGCTATGAGTTAGCATTGGGTTTGTCGATGGTGACGGTGGTATTGCTAGCAAGCTCGGCTAGCCTTGCTGAGATTGTGGAAGCCCAGCAACCCGGCAATATTTTAGGGTGGAATATCTTTAAATTGCCGGTGGGTTTTGTGGCGGCTTCTATTTTTGCCATGACTTCGTTGGCAGAGTTGGCCCGTGCGCCCTATGACTTGGTGGAAGCGGAACAAGAATTGACCGCTGGCTATATTACCGAATATAGCGGCATGAAATTTGCCTTGTTTTTTATGAGTGAATATATCAAAATGATCGCGCTCAGTGCATTATTTGCCACTTTCTTTTTGGGTGGGTGGTCTGGCCCATTTGTCAATTCTTTGGCATCACCCTTTGGCGAAATTTTATCGTTGGTTTATTTCATTGTTAAGGTATTGGCCTGTTTGTTGTTGATGGTGTTGGTGCGTGCTACATTGCCGCGCTTGCGCTACGATAAGTTAATGGCCTTTGGTTGGAAAATGTTGTTGCCGGTGTCATTGTTAAATGTGGTGGTGACCGCTTTAATGATTGTATTGGGTATTTTTTAGTTTAATCAAACGCCTATAAGCGTTTATTGAGATTTAATAGCATGGCAGAAGCAAGTGCAATTTCAAAATTAATGAGAATTCCTGTTGGTTTTGCAACAGTGTTAAAAACACTATTAAAAAAACCAGTTACAGTGCAATATCCCGATGAACAGCGGCCAATGAGCGCGCGGTTTCGTGGGCGGCATCACCTAAAGCGCTATGAGAATGGGCTAGAGCGGTGTATTGGTTGTGCATTGTGTGCGGCGGCTTGTCCCGCCGATGCGATTTATGTCGAAGCTTCTGAAAACACCAATGAGCAACGGTTTTCGCCGGGCGAGCGTTATTCAAAAACCTATGAAATTAACATGCTGCGCTGTATTTTTTGCGGTTATTGCGAAGATGCTTGCCCAACCAATGCCATTGTGCTTGAGCCAATCGAATTTCCGACTGGCTACACCCGCGAAGGCATGATTTATACCAAGCAAATGTTGCTTGAAGCGCCACCGACTGGCACACCTGCCACCCCACAGGTGACTCAACCCGGCACATTTGACCGTCCAATCATCCCGTTCCCTGCGATTGATAGTTCTGTTTGATGACAAAAAATTTATGATTTATGACTTTTTGGTTTTAGCAGCAAGCCATAAACTGTAAATTGCCAATCATATGAGTGTTGAATTTTTTCTTTTCCTTTTGGTGGCAGCGGTTGCCGTCTTTGCGGCGTTGGGGCTGTTGCTTAGCCGTAACGCGATATACGCAGCCATGTTTCTTATTTTGAATATGGCATCGGTTGCAGTGATTTATTTGCTGCTTAATGCTCCATTTATAGCGGCGGTGCAGGTGGCTGTATACGCTGGCGCTATTATGGTGTTATTTGTCTTTGTCATTATGTTGTTGGGTGCCGAGAAACTAAACCCCGCTGATACAAAACCGGCGTTAAAGTGGCAACGGCCATTATCGATTGTGCTTGGGATGGCTTTGTTTTTGTTGTTAGGGGCCGTTATCTTAACCCGTTTGGGTGGGGCTGCCGCCGCCAAGATGATCGATACCAGCCCATTGGCGATTGGTAAAGCATTATTTACCACTTATTTATTGCCATTCGAGGTGGTTTCCGTATTATTGCTTGCTGCCGTTGTTGGCGCGGTGGTGTTAACAAAAAAATCTTAATCAGAGATCGGCGAATCGGTTTCATAAAACCAATTCGCCTATGACTAAAAATGACTTCAATTGAACCTGTAATTTTGCTTAGCGCGGTGTTATTTACCATTGGCGCGGTTGGGGTGCTTACCCGTCGCAATGCACTGATGATTTTTATGTCTGTTGAATTGATGCTGAATGCGGCGAATTTGGCTTTTGTGGCCTTTGCGCAGCAATGGGGCAATTTAGATGGACAATTGTTTGTGTTTTTTGTCATGGCTGTCGCGGCGGCAGAAGTTGCGGTGGGGTTGGCACTAATCGTGGCGATTTTCCGCACCAAACACAGCACCGATGTCGATGAGTTGAGCCAGCTTCGCGGTTAAGAATTACAAATTACGAATTACAAATGTAATGTGAATGTGTGTAAGTTTATCTTTCTTAGCACTTTAAACTTAACACTTAGCACCAATTAATTATGTCAACACTTGTTGTGTTACCTATCTTATTCCCGCTAATCGGGGTGGTTATTAATACGTTTTGGGGCAAACGGCTGGGCGAAAAGGTGGTCGGTGCATTAGCAACTTTAATGTGCAGCGCGGCTTTTGTGGTTGCGCTCATGCTATTCTCACAGGTGAGTGCCTCAAAAGAACATGCGATTCATGCCGAGTTTGGCACTTGGATTGGTGTGGGTAAGCTGAATGTGCCGTTTGGCTTTTTGATCGACCCATTAAGCAGCGCCCTGATGTTAATTATTACCGGTGTGGGCGCACTCATTCATTTGTATAGCATTGGCTATATTCATGGCGACCCACGTGCCAATCGTTACTTTGTTTACCTTAATTTGTTTGTCGCCTCGATGTTGGTGCTGGTGATGGGTAGCAATTATTTGTTGATGTTTGTTGGCTGGGAATTGGTCGGCTTGTGTTCGTATTTGCTGATTGGTTTTTGGTTTGATAAGGTGAAGAATGCCGACGCTGCGCGTAAAGCTTTTGTCGTTAACCGCATCGGTGACGTTGGCTTTATTCTCGGCATCATGCTCATTTTTGTTACATTTGGCACGCTCAACTATCACGATATTTTTGCATTGGTAGGCGACCATAAGACCGCAGCCTTGGCGCTAGCGGGTAGCCCAGTTGCACCCGCCGTTTTGTCAGCCATTACCTTGCTATTGTTTGTGGGTGCAATGGGTAAAAGCGCACAACTTCCTTTATTTGTATGGTTGCCGGATGCAATGGCTGGTCCAACCCCAGCTTCGGCACTCATTCATGCTGCCACGATGGTGACGGCGGGTATTTATATGATCGTGCGCTCGAACGCTTTATTTCATGCGGCTGCCGATACCAGCAATTTTGTTGCCCTGATTGGTGCACTGACCGCCTTTATTGCAGGTAGTATTGCCTTGCGGCAATTTGATATTAAGAAGGTTTTGGCTTACTCTACTGTTAGCCAACTTGGTTTTATGATTGCGGCGGCGGGCTTGGGTGCTTATACCGCTAGTATTTTCCACCTCATGACACATGCCTTCTTTAAGGCGCTATTATTTCTTGCTGCGGGTAGTGTCATTCATGGCATGGAGCATTACAGCCATGCCCATCATTCAGCTCATCATATCGACCCACAAGATATGCGTAATATGGGCGGTTTGCGCAGCAAGATGCCAGTGACATTTTGGGCTTTCATCATTGGCGGTTTATCGTTAGCTGGGTTGCCGCCGTTTTCGGGTTTTTGGTCAAAAGATGAAATTATTGTCGCTGCCCTACATAACCCATTGGTGTTTGCTTTGTTGGCTTGCACCGCTGTCTTTACTGCGTTTTATACCGGACGACAATTAGTTATGGTGTTTTTTGGCTCTGCTCGTAGTAAAGATGCCAGCCATGCCGAGGAATCGGGGATGGCAATGAAGTTGCCATTGATTGTGTTATCGGTTTTGGCTTTAATCGGCGGTGGGCTGAATTTACCGGGTTCGATGTGGTTAGAGCATTGGCTAGAGCCTGTAGTAGGGGTGCACGAAGGCGGGTTTAATCTACCCATTGCCGCCTTATTCTCGGCTTTGGCGCTTGTGGCATTGGCTGCGGCGTGGGTTATGTATCGAGATGGCAAGCGCGACACCTCATTGACCCCACAACTTTCACCTGTGAGCAGCTTTTTGAATAAGGCTTGGCAAATTGATGCACTATATCGCGCTGTAATTATTATGCCGTTTTATGCGCTCAGCAGTTTCTTGGCGCGTGTGTTTGATCTTGGTGGTATCGACGGTGTGGTGAATGGCATTGGCACCTTAACCAAAGGCGTTGCTGCGGCCTTGCGCCCATTACAGAGTGGCTTTGTGCGATCTTATGGATTGGTGATGATTGTTGGGGTGGTTGCGCTAATGGCGTGGTTGGTGATTAATACGCGTTAAAGAGAGCTAAGAACCAAGAACGAAGAGCCAAGATTGAAGACTGAAACAGCTTCAATCTTGGCTCTTTCTATTTCAGAAATCGGGTTTCTTCCAGAAACCCGATTTCTAAAATAGAATCTTGGCTTTTGGTTCTTGATTCTTGATTCTCACACCTTAGCCTCGTAAGCCTGTCCCAATTTGATAAAGGGCTAAGCCTGCCATCGTGATGCTGGCGATGAGTAGCATGATGCGATTGGCTTGGGGGTTGATCGCACCTGCCTTTTCAATAAGGATGGTGATGATGGTAAGCAAGGGCAAAAACACGCCATACATCCCCACGGTAAAGGCGATAGCGTAAAGTGGTGACTGCGCCCAGCCGCGCAAAAAAATTGGTCCGCCAATCAATGCCCAAAATAGCCATACGCCCGGGTTCACCCACACCAATGTGAGTGATTGCATTAAATTACGAACCGACGATTGGGTTTTGGCTGCTAGTGCTAGCCCACGTTGCGAGAGTTTGAAGGTACGCCACGCTAGCCATAGCGAATATAGGCCGCCAATGACCGACAGGATGGGTATGACCCAAGGTGGAATTTGCCCCAACACCAGCAAGACCAATACTACGACTGGGAAGTCAGCGAGCAGCGGGCTGAGGGTAATGGGTAGTGATCGCCGCCATCCTCTGGTAAGCACTGATGCGAACAAAAACAGTTTAAACGGGGTAGGAACCACCGCTGGTGTGATACCCAATGGGATGCCTTGTAGTAAAAATTCGAGCATGGGGAGAGGAAAGAGCTAAGAACCAAGAACTAAGAGCCAAGAAAGAAGAAATCGGGTTTCTAAAAGAAACCCGATTTCTCAAGCGCAAGAATCTTGGTTCTTGGCTCTTTATTCTGTTTGCTTAAATGCGCCGAAATTAGTGATGGTGACCGGGCCGGGTACGCCGATGTTGGGGTCACTGTTGTTAAACAGGGTATAGCCGTCTGACAAGGCGCGTAACCATGAGATGATGTGATTGGCCTGGGCACTTGGCACGCCCAACAAGAAATTTGCCCCCATGTTTAGGGCGGTTACATTGGCCATATTGGCTTTGTCTGTCCCATACAAGGTTGTGCTTAGACGGTCACCAGCGTCGAGCGTGCTGGGATCATCGGCTAAGACAGCCTTGAGGAAGTTGCCCGCTTCTTTGCCGGCAATTTCTAAGGCAGTAATCTCAGCGGTTGAGGCAGTCGCGCTATTGCTCTCAATCCACAAATGTGGGCGGCTGGCAGGGTTTACTTCCATATCGCGCCCAGCCTTGGCGACCAAGGTGTCGATGCGGCGTGTGCTTTCTAATAGGGCGGCAAAATCGACCTTGGCGTTATAGGCTACCGTAGTTTTGAGTTGGCGGGTGAAAGGTTTGGCCGACTTTAGCACCAAGGCGGTGGCATTGGCGATTTCATGCATATCGGCTTCGTTTAGGCCGCGTTGAGTGACCCACGCCGTGCCGAAGCGCAGGGCGCTAGGCTTGCTGGCATCTTTATCGCCGGGGATGGTATTGCGGTTGCACACAATATTGGCCATGTCGAGGATGCGTGAGGCGATGTTCCCCATTAACGGCACGCCGTTATGTTGGGCGATGCTGCGGCAATCGAGTAGCACCATGTGGGTGTTGGTGCCGCCGTGCACCACGCGCAACCCATTCGCCGTAAAACCGGCGGCCAGCGCACTGGCATTGGCAGCGATTTGGCGTTGCAGTGCTTTAAATTGTGGGGTTTGGGCGATTTTGAACATGGTCGCCATACCCGCCACTTTGTTCATGTGGGGGCCGCCTTGCAAGCCCGGGAAAACAGCGCGGTCGATCTTCTTTGCCAATTCTGGGTTGGTGGTGATGATGACGGCGCCGCGTGGCCCCATTAAGGTTTTGTGGGTGGTGAAACTGGTGATGTCGGCGATGCCAACGGGGTTGGGGTATACGCCAGCGGCAGCCATGCCAGCGGTATGGGCGATATCGGCCAACAAAATTGCGCCGCAAGCATCGGCGATGGCGCGAAATTTTTGCCAATCGGGGGCAATGGGGTATGACGTAAAGCCACCAATGATCATTTTGGGGCGCTCGCGCAGTGCCATTTCCATCATTTCTTCGTAATCTAAGCGCTCGGTTTCTTCATTCACGCGGTAATGCACCACTTGTTGGCGCATGCCGGTAATATTGGCCGGGCTGCCGTGTGAGAGGTGACCGCCATGCAATAAATCGAGTGTCATCACTTTTTCGCCCGGCTGCACCAATGCTTGATAGACCGCAAGGTTGGCGACGGCCCCTGAGAGGGGCTGCACATTGACGAAAAGCTGTTCGGGGGTCATACCGGGCGGGCAAAAGGCTTCTGCCCCACGACGTTGGGCCAGCGCTTCGATCATATTGCAATATTCCACGCCTTTGTAATAGCGGCGGTCGGCGCTGCGGCGGTAATAGGCCAATTGGGCATCGGCATCGAGGATCTCGTCCTCGTTTTGGGTGCGCATTAGCTCGGCGGGATAGCCTTCGGCGTAGATGTTTTGGAATACGCTGCCCTCAGCTTCGCGCACAGCGGCTGGCACATACGATTCGCTGGCGATCATGATCAGTTTGTCGAATTGGCGGGCGTGCTCTTTTTGCACTAATTCGGCAACGGCGGGGTCAATATCGGCAAGATTGCCTCGGAGTAAAAAGTCTGACATAAATTATTTCCTGCTTTATTGAGAAACTACAAACTACGAATATAGTTGTATGAATCTCGCTAAATTAACTGTGAGATGCTTTTGACGGGTGAGCGATACCCGGTTTGAACCATTTGACTTAATAATTGGTCGGATTGTGTGAGTTGTAAATAACCATCTATTACTAACCATACCAGCAATCCTAGCGTTCCACTGACCGGCACTCTAAGTTCGGCTGCAATTTTGCGTGCTAAAGAATCATCGGTAAATACACGCCCTCGACGATGGGCTGCAAGGGCGATACAGGTTCTTTCTCCAGCCCCCAAACGGGGTTTTAATTGCTCGCTGGTTAATTGTTCATTAAATGATAGGGGCAAAATATTTAACCAAGTTAAATCGGTTGGTGGTAAGCGATGGCGTTGTATACCTTGTTCAAATTCGCTAATGACCTCAATTGTGCTAGATGCTTTGTTGCCCAATATAAATGGGAGTAAATAGGTTGAATTTACGAGGGCGAAATTGGATAACACAGTTGTATCTAATAACTCAATTGGGGAGATGACGCTCATACTGAGTGGTCTTGGGTTCGCCAGTATCGAATTGCATCTACTTCTGCTTGAGCTTCTTCTTGGCTATCATGTCCAAGAAAGACAGGAATTCCTAACATTGTTAATTCTTGGCGCAAAGCAATTGGATTCATTTCTAATAATTCCGCAGCTTTTGCCAAGCTAATTAGTTTATCTCGGTAAGCAGAAATGATGAGCGCCCAGCGTAAATCGGCATCAAGTGCCAATACTTGACGTAAAGCACGAGCTGCTAAATAGGGTTGTTCATGAGCAATTTTGTTGAATTGAGTTAGCTCCCAATCCCAAGTTTGAATATTAGACATTTCTATATCTATTATTGTACAACTATCTCTGCTAACGCTTGTTTTGTTTGAACCACTGTAATGAGGTTCGCCGTGCAAATGCCACAACTGCATGGCAGCGTGATATTGCAACAGATACCTCTTACATCTTAAGCCCCGTGCCTTGAAAAACCGTGTTGCATTCACTGTGCATTCGATTTAATTACTGATCGAACGCTAGTAAGAGTCTAGTTGCAAGGTGTTACTTGGATAGATATTTTTAAAGGTAATTACCCTGTTAAATGATATCAACAGTCATGTCAATGAAGGTTGGAGCTGGTTGTTTTAAAGCGAATAAATCTGATGACTTATTTGGTTTTGAAAACTGCGATTAACCCATAAAACAATATTACAAAAAATTTCACAGCGAGGTAATTTACAAAATGACAATATCAAATAACGAGGATCAAAAGCAATATGTTGATGCGGCGCAGGTCGCCTATAAATTGGCCCGCGAATGTTTGCCGCGATATGCCTATGCCAAAAGCCCACATCACTTTACATTTCAACAATTGGGGGGCATCGTTTTATTGCGCACGGTGATGCGCCTAAGCTACCGCGAGATGCAGCAATATCTATTAGAAAGCGACGAGGTGCGTCGAGTGTTTGACCTACGCAATGTGCCAGATTACAGCACCCTCATGCGTACCGAGGTCAAGATGAAGGGCCAAATTAATGACATGCTGCATAAATTTTTGATGCAGATGCAAGCCAACAATATTCCATTAACGTGGATGGGGTATTTGGGGGCACAGATTCGTTAGGAGAGATGCAAGGGCAGTCATGCTGCCCTTAGGTTGTTTTTTGTGTGCAACTCTTATGCAATCAAACTGGTATTTTGATAAAACCGAGATAGTTTTTTTATTGCGCTATAGATATTACCCTGAACTAAAGCTGTAGGGTTAGAAAAAAAGGTGTTGCAACTATAGTGAATCTAATGATTTTTATAGTTAAGTCTGCGCTTTTTGTGTTGCGTTCATGATACCTATCCATTTATATACAAAGATATATATCACTTTTAATCATTTCATCTCACAATCCTCGAAGAAATCAACCTAGAAATTAAGAAATGAATAACTATATTCAACAACCAACTACGATGTTTAATAAACTGTTGCGTTTAACGTTAGCAGGCTCACAAATATTAAGCATCACGGCAATGGGCATTACGGGGCGAATTGATAGCGCGTCTGCAGAAACAATCCCTCCACCCCTTGAGGCGAAGCATGACCCCAAAAAAGATCCGCCCGGCCGTGTCACAGTGACACAACCGGTGTCGCAGGCAACGGCAGTTGCAACGGCAGTTAAGCCACAGGCCAATGCCAAAGTGACGGCTGCCAATAAGCTGTTGGCCCCCGTGCCTAAATTGACCAAAACCGTCAATGGGCAAAACGCTGTTACTTTGTTGGCGGGCGCAAGCGTGCAATATGTATTGACTTATGAATGTAGCGGCCTTACTGAAGACTGCACTGGCGTGACAATTGAAGACGTATTGCCCACTGGCCTAACTTATAGTAGTGCTTCTGGTACCTCTATTCTTGACCAAGTCAATTATGATTCAGGTACACGCAAAGTGTCATTTACCAATTCAACTGGCGTAGTGCCTGCCGGTAGCACTGGTTCGTTAACCATTAACGCCTATTACCCGAATGGCACCACGATCAGTGGTACGCAAGGCATTAACACGGGTGTGTTTAAAACCGGCAACGCCGGCAATATACCCAGTAACCCAGTAACGACAACTGTAAATGCCCAACCTCAATTTTTTACTCAAAAAGCGGTCTATGCTGGTGGTGCGGCTGGCGGTGATACGATTTATAAGGTAGATGTGTGTATGGGGTCTTATCCGGGTGG
>CAMDWA010000087.1 GCA_945877855.1 Thermoflexus hugenholtzii JAD2
GCATCCCATTCACCACGAGTCGCCCCATTGAGGGCGAAGGGGCGCAACTCTACGCCGGGCAGTTGGGCTGCAAGGAGTGAGATCGCGGGTTCTTCTTCTACTTCGGCATCGTGTCCATCGGCGCCGTCGTGGCCGATTACGCCTTCGGCAGTGCAGCCAATCATGACACGGGCATTAAGTGTTTGGCGCAGTTCGTTGGTAATGAATGACGCAGCGCGGGCAAATTTGGCCGAAATAAAGATTTGCAAAAAGTCAATATCTTGCGTCATATCTTGCACCCGCAATTGTTCAATAAGGTCATCAACGGCGGCAGATACGTCGCGGGCTGTGCTGCCGGGTTGCACTGTGAGCGCCGAGGCAAATTTCATATCACCCTTCATTTTCATCTATTGTAGTGTAATTGTTGTCACAATTAGTTTTGCCGATTTCACCCTATTGGTGAGGGTAGGGTGAAATCGGCATACATCTTTTTTAATGTGACATTGTCAAGCTAAATTGATATAAAAAATTTACCATAATTGGATAAAATGATATTAGATTTTTTATAGTGAAAATATCATCGGAGGGTTCCTTGTCTAATCAACATCACTTATTAACTAACGACAAACGCGAAATTTTTGGCTGGACCATGTATGACTGGGCGAATAGCGCCTTTTCAACCACAGTTGCCACTGTTTTTCTGGGGCCATACCTTACGAGTTTGGCAAATGCTGCCGCCGACTCGCAAAAACTGGTTTATTTGCTCGGCATTCCCATTGCGCCCGGCTCATTTATGGCCTATTGTGTGTCTGTATCGGTTGGGTTGCAAGTGTTATTTTTGCCTTTGCTTGGTGCAATTTCCGATTATTCTAATTTGCGCAAATCGATGTTTATGTTGTTTGCCACTTTGGGCGCAATTATGACCACGTGTTTGTTTTTTGTGACGGGTGGGTTATGGTGGCTGGGCGGTTTGTTGTTTATCTTAGCAAATTTATCATTTGGGGCGGCCATTGTCTTTTATAACGCCTATTTGCCCGATATTGCCAGCGAAGAGCGGCGCGACAATGTGTCATCACGTGGGTTTGCTATGGGCTATTTGGGTGGTGGTCTATTATTATTGGTTAATATCGTTCTGTTTTTGTTTAGCGATCGAATTGGGGTAGATGGGTCATTGGCTGTGCGTATCAATTTGGCCTCGGCTGGCATTTGGTGGCTGTTGTTTTCCCAAGTTACATTTCGGGCGTTGCGGCCCCGTGCGGCAATGCAGACCTTGCCCCCGGGTAAAAATTACTTGACTGTCGGCATTGCCCAATTGCGCGAAACTTTTCGTACAATAAAAAATTACCCACATACTATTCACTATCTTATCGCTTACCTTGTTTTTAATGATGGTATTCAAACCGTGATTGGCGTGTCATCGGTGTTTGGAGCCGAAGAATTGAAGCTCGACGTTGGTACGCTAAGTGGCATTATTTTGATGGTGCAATTTGTGGCTTATTTTGGTGCCCATTTGTTTGACCGAATTGCCAGCCGTTATGGGGCTAAAAATGCGATTATTATTAGTTTGGTGATCTGGGCTACTGTTACGATCTATGCTTATGGCTTTTTATATACAGGTACCCAATTCTGGTTTTTGGGTGCAGTTATTGCACTTGTGTTGGGCGGCAGCCAAGCACTTAGCCGTAGTTTGTTCTCAAAAATGATTCCGCGTGGACGCGAGGCCGAGTTCTTTTCGTTTTACGAAATTAGCGAACGCGGCACATCGTGGATGGGGCCGCTGGTGTTTGGTTTGGTCAATCAATTGACCGGCAGTATGCGATTAGGCATCTTGTCGCTTATCTTTTTCTTTGTCGTTGGCTTGGCGTTGCTTATCCCTGTCAACGTTAAACGCGCTATTGCAGAGGCAGAACGAGGGGATTAAGAGTTGAGGATTAGGGATTAAGGATTGAGGATAATAAGTGATTCATGACTTGTGACTCATAAATCATCATTTCCAATCCCCAATTCTTAATCCCTAATCCTAATCCCTCCCATGTTAACTTCCCTAAACACATTTTTCCGTACTGGCGCAACTTTAGACGTTGAATTTCGCATTGCCCAGCTAAAAAAATTAAAGGCAGCGATTGAGGCGAACGAGTCCGCCATTTTTGAAGCCTTAAAAGCTGATTTGGGTAAGGCTACAATGGAAGCTTACGGGGCCGAAGTTGGCTTAATGCTGGCCGAAATTCGTTATGTTTTGCGGGGGTTGCGGGCTTGGGCCAAGCCGAAGCGGGCGACTTTGTCGTTGCCGCAATGGCCTTCGTCGGGCTGGATTTACCCTGAGCCTTATGGGGTGGTGTTGATTATGGCACCATGGAATTACCCATTTCACTTAGCTATTGCGCCCCTTATTGTGGCGCTTGCGGCGGGTAATTGTGCTGTTATTAAACCATCGGAGCTAGCCCCAACTACTTCGGCACTAATTGCACGCTTGATCGGCAATACCTTTGACCCAGCCTATGTGAAAGTGGTGGAAGGCGGGATTGAGGCAGCCCAAGCATTACTCGATCAGCCTTTCGATTACATTCTTTATACCGGCAATTCGACCGTAGGCAAAATTGTGATGCAGGCCGCGGCCAAGCATTTAACCCCAGTGACGCTCGAACTGGGTGGCAAAAGCCCTGCCATCATCGATGCCTCTGCTAACATCAGCCGCGCGGCGCGGCGGGTGGCTTTTGGCAAAGCCTATAACGCGGGTCAAACGTGTGTCGCGCCCGATTACGCCTTGGTTCACCAAAGTGTCGTTCCGGCGTTTATTCACGCCCTAAAATTAAATTTTCAAGCCATGTTTGGCGATGACCCACAGCGCAGCCCCGACTATGGGCGCATTATTAACCAGCGCCATTTTGGGCGCATTTGTGGCTTGATGGGCGGCGGCAAAATTGTGTATGGCGGGCAGACCGATGCGCCAGACCGTTACATTGCCCCAACCATATTAACCGAAATTGACCCGCATTCACCATTGATGCAAGAAGAAATTTTTGGGCCGTTATTGCCTATTATTCCATTCGATACACTTGATCAAGCCTTCGCCGAGGTGCGTTCGCGGCCAAAACCACTGGCGGCTTATTTTTTTGCCAGCGAACACGCCCCACAAACCCGATTTTTACGTTTGTCATTTGGTGGCGGTATGATTAACGATGTGTTGACGCATTTGATGGAGCCATCATTGCCATTTGGTGGCATCGGCAATAGCGGTATGGGCGTTTATCGTGGCAAAGCTGGTTTTGAGACCTTTTCGCATTACAAAAGCGTCATTCATAAAAGTGATTTGGCCACAGATTTGCTGGTGCGTTGCCCACCGTATACCGATTTGAAGTTAAAACTGATGCGCTTGTTTTTAAAATGATAGTTTCTCTTATTCTGGCGGCTGGCACATCATCGCGTTATGGCGGCGCAAATAAATTGTTGTTGCCATTTGGGCCACAAATATCGGGTGGCACCGTGATCGGCACGACGTTGTCAATGGTGGTGCAGACCCAAGCCGAGGCCATTGTCGCTATCACTGGGCATCAGGCCGATGCGGTCAGCGTCGCCTTGCGTACGTGCCAAGCTCAGTTAATTGAGGCGGGGATTGTGTCAAATGGGTTAAATAATTTGACAGTGGTGCATAACCCGCATTATCGTGAGGGCGAAATGCTTTCGTCGCTGCAAACCGGCTTGCGTTATGTCATGCAATATTTGCCACAGGCTAAGGCGATATTAGTGTTTTTGGGTGATCAACCCTTATTGCCGCCCGATGTGGTGAATCGCTTAATCGCTGCTTATCATCAAGGCTGTGCTCGTTTGCTTGCGCCGCGTTTTCGCGGGCAACGTGGTCATCCGGTGTTAATTGATCGACAGTATTGGCCTGCGGTGCTGCAACTGACCTTAGGGCAAAATGTGCGCGATGTGTTGCGTCAGCATCGCCACGATCTCGCCTTTTTAGATGTCGATGACGAGGGTATTTTGCTGGATGTTGACACGCCTGAGGCTTATCAACAATGTTTGCGTATCTGCGCTACCTAACGGTAAAATTGAGAGATTGGTGCAAACCTAAAGCCCACGCCAACCTGCCCCCACTTTTGCCACGTGAAGCGGTTCAATTTCAATGACAACACGGTCGCCGACAAATAGCCATTGAAAGGCTTTTTGCACCTCATCTGGGCCAAAATAGCGGCTGACAATATTGGTCACAAGCATTGCTAAAGTGTCATGTGGGGCCATCACTTCATGGGCGTCGCCTTTGATCGAAACCCCGCGATAGGGTCGTGATTTATCGCGGGTGGTATCGTCATCAATGGCCACACCGACACGCGGGTCACGTTGAATATTACGAAATTTGATGCGCTGGCTTTCGGTGCTGACATAAAGCCGTTGTTTGGTTGGGTCACACCAATACCAAACCGGTGTCACCTGTGGGTAGCCATCGCTACCAATGGTAGCGAGTCGCATCAGTAACGGGCGGGCCAAAAAATCGAGCGTTTCTTGGTCCAACATCATGGCAAGGCCTCAGGGCGCACCAATCGCCGCATTAGGGTTTGGTAAAAATAGCCTTGGGGCTGCATACGCACAAATTGTGCTACATGCGGGCTAACTTGCACTATGACGACATCGCCATCGCGCAGCAAGACTTCATCTTGCCCGTCTGCCGTCATTGCGGCCTCTAGGTCAGTTTGCACCCGCATTTCAACCACCGAGCGTTGCCAAAGCACGACTGGCTTGTCGAGGCTCATGTGGGGCGCAATGGGAACCAAAATGATATTTTTCAGGGTTGGGGGCAGAATGGGGCCGCCTGCTGCCAATGAGTAAGCCGTGCTGCCAGTAGCAGTCGATACGATTAAGCCATCGCCTGCATAAGTTGTTAGCATACTGCCATCGACGCTGGTGCGTATGCGCACCACGCGAGCCAATGAGCCGCGCCCCACCACCACATCATTAAGCGCATCTTGTTGGGCAATGACCAAATTGCCCCGTTTTGTCGTTGCACTCAGCATCATGCGTTCCTCAATCCAATAATCCCCCGCAATCAATCGCGCTAGCGATGCACGCCAGTTAGTTGGTTCCATTTCTGCCAAAAAACCCAAATGTCCCATGCTAACTGAGGTGACTGGCACGCCATGTGGTGCGGCAATCCGTGCTGCTCGCAAAATACTGCCATCCCCCCCCAGTGCAATCACCAAATCGACCCCCGGGATCAAAGTTGTCAGGGCATCGGTTTCCCACGTGGTTCCGCGATGGGTTTCTAAACCTGCGGCTTTTAAAAATACCACAATTTCATCGGCAACACGCTGCGTTTCTGGTCGTTTGGGGTGATCTAGCACGGCGATACTGTTCATAGTTGGGGGATTAGTATGGCGATTTTGCATCCAAATTTGCAATGATGCGAAAATGTTTCAAATTGAATGTATAGAGTGTAAAGTCGCGTTGAATGGCTGTTGCGGCAATTAAACAATCTGGGATGCTCAATCCATTGGATAGTTTGTGTGTAAGCAATAAATTAAATGCTAATTTTGTATCTGCTTCTGTATGCCAAATAATTTCAAATTGGTTAATAAATCGGCGAATGCGAGTTTGGTCTGATTTATTTTGGCTGCCGATGATAAGTTCCATTGCGACAAGCTGGAATATAAAATTTACTGGTATTATTGTTTGTGAGCCATTCAATCGTTTTGGGTGTACCACGCAAACAATCAATAATTACATCAGTATCTAGACAAAAGCTCATTTGCTTCTGCGCCACGCGCGTTCTCGCAGATTTGCAGCAAAGTCGGAAGTGTTTTTAATGTCAGCTCTATCTTTCCACATGCCAATGTAAGGCGATTTTGCTAAATCGCCCAAGGTGCATTTCTTGTTTTTTTTATTGTTTTTACGGGGTGAAAGGACAAGCACAACATCGACTAAACCCATAGGGATATCATCGGGTAGCTTGATTTTGAGAATATGATCTTGTACGTTAGAGGTAAGATTTAGAGTAACCATCATTACTTAATTGTATAGGAGCCTAATGGTAATTATGAGTCACGAGTCATGACTCATGACTCATGACGATCATACCCACTTGTGCTGCCAATTCAGCGCGATTACATATGGTCTCGTTGCCACTGATCAAATTTTTAATCTTCACTTGCCCCGCCGCAAACTCACTTTCGCCAGCAATCACAGCGATTTTAAAGCCTTTGCGATTGGCATATTTCAGTTGGTCGCCGAGACGGCCTTTGTCAAAATAAACTTCGGTGGCGATACCAGCCTCACGCAAGGCAGCTGCAAGGCTAAGATAATCATTTATGCGCGTGTTATCCATGGTGGTGACAATCACCGGTGCTGGGGTGGAAGCGCCGGTTTTTAGCACCCCCGCTTCAATGAGCTGAATGACTAACCGACTTAGCCCAATCGAAATGCCGACACCGGGCAATTTGTCACTGGTGAAATAGCTGGCGAGGTCATCGTAACGCCCACCCGAACAAATGCTCCCGAGTTCGGGGTATTTGACCAATTGGGTTTCATACACAGTGCCAGTGTAATAACCTAACCCACGCGCAATCGACAAATCGGCGCGAAAATAAGCATCGGGTACGCCAAGGCTGCGGATGCCAGCGATCACGGTGCTTAATTCGGCGGCGCCTTGGGCGAATCGCTCATTGTTCATAGCTGGCGATGCCTTAATTTTGGCGAGCACGGCATCGGTTTCTGTGCCAGCAGTGGGTAATGTTTTATCGGCAGCATCACTGCGAATAAACCCTAAAATATCATCGGCGGCGGCTTCGCTGGTTCCAATCTTGTTAATTAATTCGCCGCGCACTTTGTCGCGGCCTTCTTTTTCGAGGCGGTCTACGGCGCGTAACACATCACCAATTTGCTCGGCTGGCACGCCAAGGTGCTCAAAATAGCCCTGTAACAGCCGCCGATTGTTAATCCGAATGACAAACTGCCCAATATTCATGCGTTTGAATACTTGATAGATGACACTTGGAATTTCGGCATCAGTGATCAGGTTAAGCGTTCCGCGTCCGATGACATCGATATCACATTGATAAAACTCGCGGTAACGGCCTTTTTGAGGGCGCTCACCACGCCATATTTTTTGAATTTGATAGCGGCGGAATGGAAAGACCAGCTTGTCTTTGTTTTGCGCTACATAACGTGCCAGTGGCACGGTTAGATCAAAATGCAGCGCTAGGTCTGTTTCAGGTGATTCATCGGGGCGGGTGAATAGGCGCGTGAGCGCAAAAATTTCTTTCTCATCACCACCCTTCGAAGTCAAAATTTCTTTGCGTTCCACTGCCGAGGTTTCAATTGGCGCAAAGCCAAATAGCTCATATGTTTCTCGCACAATTTGCAAGCAGCGATTAAATACGATTTGTGCATCAGGCAATAATTCTGGAAAGCCACTGATGGGTCTGGGGGTAATAATATTCATGTAATAAAAAAACGCCTTCCCATGCTGGAAGGCGTTTATGTTTATGCGTCTCTATTGATATTTACGCGACCAATTCCAGCCAATAAAAAATTACCCTTGATGATGAGGGTGAGCAAATAGCGCTTGAAATTGGTTAAACAAAGTGGAGATATTATAACGGAGTTGCCTTGGTTCTTATATGTTAATTTGTCATGATGCAAAACGAGACAGATTGTGCTTAGACTTAGTTGCACCCACGTAAAATGTCAAATGAAATGATAATACAATTCTTTCGCTAATTTGCGATTGCCTGCCTGTGAATTTCGCAGTCTGAAACAAACAAATGCGTTAAAATTTATTAACTGTGCGGCGAATGCACTTTAGCGCGTTTAAAATTTTTAGACCGTGAATTCATTCATGGGCAAGATGGTGAAGGTATTGTAATAATAATGATATATCAATATCTTGGCCAATCTACCTTTTCTGGTCGAATGCAACCGAGAACCCTAACTCTTCAAAAAGCAGGTTTATAGCAAAAACTTGATAATGTTTGACAGCTAACGTATGATATTTCAGGCTGGTATTTCGTTGGTTTTAATTGAAAATATATCCGATTTTGTCGGATCGTATTATTGTTGTTTAAAAGTTAGTTTTTGATGAGTATGATAGGTATTTGCACGGTCAAACAGATGGCCATTGGCGTATAAGGTTTAATATGTAATTTTGTGGCGAAGCAAATGAAATTTTTGCCAGTTTTTTGAAAATACGAAGGAATTGCTTTGTAATCATCGATAATATAATTAACTTAATATCGCTTTGGGATGAAGTTTTATTTTTAGCATTTTTGTAACAAAGGAGAAAGGGAGAACAACCAAATGAATCAACATAAAACATCTATTAGGAAAATAACCAGCATGTTGGGGGCACTATGTTTTAGTGCGTTTGCTGTCATGGCGTTGCAGGTTGGGCTAATGGCTTTGGGGCAACCTGAGGTCGCTGCTGCCGCTGCCCCCGCAAATGAGATCGCCCCGGTCAGTAAACTCGTAGATGGCGATGCGCGAGATAGGGTCGATGCATTACAGGCTTGTGCCGGCGCATTGAATACATGTTTTAGCGCTTCAAAAACGGTAATTTATGGGAATACGCCACCCATTCCGGGAACAAATATTACTTATGTTGTTCGCATTACGAATGCGTCCTTGGGCGATGATAATACATTTGATTTTAGCGATGCGATGCCCAGTGGTTTTCCGGTTACACCTTTAACTTTTGTTTCAGGATCGGCTTATGTGCCTAGTGATTGTGGCGCAGTTCCAGCTACCAATGGTCCGGCTACATATCCATTAGTAGGGGCGGCTTCGCTTGCAAGTATTTGTATAGATCAAGGTCAGACATCAGTGATTACGGTGGTTGCGGCGATTCCATCTGGTGCCGTAGCAGGAACGACCTATACCAATACAGCGGTCACGACGGTTAATGGGCTTGGCACTTTTGCCAGCCGCACCATTTCGCCTTCAGTTGTTTCAGTTGTGCCGGGTTTGTTTATGAAGAAGTCTGGGTTGCAAGCGAATGTGGGGGTGGGTGAATTAGTAACCTATACGGTATTGATTACAAATGCACAATCATTTTCAATTACAGGGAATGGTAATGGATATGGTAGCTTTAGGTTTAGTGATGCTTTGCCTAGTGGTTTAAGCTTAGTGAGTGTTCAGACTTATATGGGTGGGACGAATGCGGGTGCAACAAACCTTAATTCATATGTTAGCCCTAATCCAATCCCAGCAAACGCCACCTCATTTAGTATTGATACAATCACCGCAGGTAACGTCCCTGTGATCTACGAGGGGCCTTCTTTCTCAGATAACCGTAATACTTTATTGATAACAGTAACTGCACGAGTGAATGCTGCTGTGGCGGTAACGACACCGGTGACAAATGTTGCAACGGTTAGCTCGGCATTTGGGCCAAACTTTGTGCTTTATCAATGTGCTGTTGCACCTTCAGCTGGTTATTTACCCCCTTCTGCTTGGAATTGTCCAACGACGGCCATTTCTGCAAATGCGGTAACCTTGTTATCGCCTGCCATCTTAACCGCTACCAAAGTTTCAGCAGGTGGGCCAATTACCTCGGGTAGCCCAGTGACATTTGCGCTTTACATCACTAACACTGGCCCATCTTCAGCCAAGAATATTACGATTACCGACAATTTGCCGTCGCCGCTCATGTTGGGTACTGCATCGGTGCAAGTGAGTAGCACCGCTGCGGCCTTAATTTCGATGCCATTGAGCAGCTATGCGGTATCAACATTGGCTGCCGGTGAATCGATCACTGTCATGATTACGGGCACCATCCCAACCACGAGCCTCATCAGCCAAGTAATTACAAACACGGCTACGATTACAGCAGCAAATGCGACAACATCTCTAACACCGTCTGCGCCGGTGACGATTACAAATCACGCCAGCTTGACTGTAACGAAGGGATATGGAGTGATTACTCCGTCGCTTGAGAGTTCGCCTGGCTCGGGTATCATTCAAAATGGAGATGTTGGTGGTGATTTAACAACTTTGCTCTACATTATTGATGTTGGTAGCGATGGGCCGTCGCCTGCCGTGAATGTGATGGTGACTGATGCTTTGCCATCGCAGGTCACTTATATTAGCTCAACGGCTACATTAGATGATGGCACCGTTTATACGCCGACCCTTTCTGGTTCAAATGTTTTGTTGACGATTCCAAGTTTGGCAGCAGATCCAGCCATAGGTTCAAACGCTACCATTACGGTGGCGGTGCGTATGAAGTCGCTGAATATGACACCAGCCCAACAGCCATTCACTAACACGGTGGCGGCTGGAGCACGCAATATTACAACCACTGCTGTTTCAGCATCTCGTCTGTTAACGGCTCAAACTGCCATTGACGTCGTCTTGCTCAAGTCTGATTCGCTTGACCCAGTGCCAACAGGCGGCCTGCTTGATTACACCATTGTGATTACAAACAAAGGCCCGTCGATCATGACTTCCTTTGTTGTCACAGATCAATTGCCGGCTGAAGTATCGTTGACGGGGTCGCCAAGTGTGACATTGTCGTCTGGCACGTTTACTTCGACTATCGATGCTAGCAATTTGATTACGATTTATGGCACGAGTACCATTAACCCGGGCAGTGCTGCTACATTGGTGTTAAAAACCATTGTGAGCACAACAACTACCAGCGCCCTAATTACAAATTCGGCAGCAGTGTCGGCAACAGGGCCAACAGCCTTAACACCTGATGCTATGGTTAACCTTACGACAACGCAATTGGTTACGCCAAGTTTAACCCTAAAGAAGTTTATTAGTGTTACATGGGTCTATAGTGATGCCGATAGCATTGATACTGGGCCTAATCTATTTGTTGGCACGCCCATTACGTGGGTATATGTGCTGACCAATACAGGCACTGCGACTTTAACCAATATTGCGATTACAGATGATGATGTGAATGTTGATGTGAACCCAGCCGCTACCAGTGCCACCACATTGAATGTGGGTACGGTTGTGTCATTAACACCCGGCACAGTGGTTACATTGACGGCATTTGATACGGTTCGTGGTGGTGTTTATACCAATACAGCAACGGCACAATCGACCATTGCCAGCAGGGTCATTACCTCATCTGATATGGGGCATTATTATGGAATGCGCCAATCGGTGTTGGTGAAGAAGTTTATGAATGGCGATGATGCTGAAAGTGCTCCGGGTACGGCTATTTGGCCGAGTAATACTGTTACAGTATCATTTGTTGTGACAAATACAGGTAATGTGTCGTTGACAAATTTGACCTTGGATGATGCATCATCTCCCAACTTGGCACTTTCGGGAGGTGCTTGTGCTCCTCCAGTTGCAGTTGTAATTTCAACTACCTTTATACCCGGAGCGGTCATGACATGTACTTATACTGCATCTCCGACCATCGTAGGTTTATATGTAAATACTGCCACTGTGACAGGAACGAACTTTTTGAGTGCAACCCAAAATATTACCGATACTGATTTGGGTTATATGACAGTGATTGCTACTGGCGTTGATATACAAAAGCTAGTGGTCAATGGGTTAGTGCCGCTTGATGCGAATACGCCACCCGGCCCAAGTTTGCCCATTAATCAGCCAGTGATATGGTCTATTATTTTGACAAATACAGGCAATATTACGGCTGAAGTATTGTCGTTTAACGATACGCCATTTGGCCAGTCGGCGGAAGAAATTTACAGCTGCACGCCTGTGCTGAATCGATCTGCTTTCCCGCCCGGTGGTGTAGTCACCTGTACTCGTTATGGTACAGTCACGGCACTTGGCTTATATACAAACACGGCTGTGGCTACATTATGGTATAACTACAATGGGGAATCTACGACGGCGAGTGATGCCGATATTGCCTTTTATACCGGTGTGTCTTATGGTATTGATATCGAGAAGTTTACCAATAGTGTAGATGTAACCAGCCAAGGGCAACTATATCTGACACCGGGTTCAGCGGTGACTTGGAGTTATGTTATTCGCAATACTGGCACGATTACGTTGTTGAATATCGTTGTAACCGATAACAAGATCAATAGTGGTGTGCCATTTGCGGCAAGCATTACTTTGAACCCCGGGGAATCGCGGACATTGACGGTGAGCGGGACCGCACAAGCGATTCAGTACAGTAATATTGGTAGTGTTTATGGTGTGGTGGCGGGTTTGGGTGCGGGTGTATCTGACCAAGATATAAGTTACTATACTGGTGTAACCAATACGCCAACCCCAACCCTGACCCCAACGCCAACCAATACGCCGACGCGTACCCCAACTGCGACGGGCACCCCAGCAACCCCAACCGTGACCCCAACTGGCACACCACCAACCAATACACCTACGCCAACCAGTACAGCTACACCAACTAATACTGCTACGCCAGTGGCTCAGCCTACATCTACACCAGTTGCGGCAATGAGTTTGGTCATCAATTCTCAGACCCAAAACGGCGGGTCGTCGGTGCAACCCGAAGAAAAGATTACCTATACGCTTTTCTTGCGCAATAACACCAACGCGCCATTAACAAATGTGGTGGTGACAGACCCAATTGATGATGCGGTAGTGACCTATGTACGTAATAGCGCAAACCCAGCGCTTGATTCATCTAGCACTGTGCCGTTGCCGCTCAACCAACGTATAGATGCTGAAGAATTGCTGGAAGCAACCAAAAACTTGGTATGGAAGTTTGCCGTTGTTAACGCCGGCGAAACCAAAGTAATGACGTTCCAAGTAACGGTTTCACGTTTGGCGGCTCAAAATGGTGTGACGACAATTAATAACACGGCAACAGCCTTTAGCACTCAAACCGGTAATGTGACCTTTGCCAGCAATCGGATGGATCATCCCTTATTGCCGTCGGTGGTTACGTTGGCGGGCTTTAACGCTCAATCACAGTCAAATGGCAATGTAAAAGTCTCTTGGACGACTTCAACTGAGGTTAACACTTACAGTTTCCATGTTTGGCGCAGCACGGTGCGGCCATCGGGTGGCAGCACGAATTTGCCGATTTCGTCAACTCGGCTTAACTTGATCCCTGTTTATTCGGATGGACGTTCAAGTGGCTCAAACTATTCATATATTGATCAAACTGCACAAGCTGGTGTGACTTATTATTACTGGCTAGAAGAGGTAGACAATAATGATGCCCGCCATTTCTATGGTCCTACTTCAAATACCAAGGTAAATAGCAAACTATATTTGCCCACCTTGATGCGGCGTAAATAGATATGCTTTACACGGGTGAAAATTGAGGAAATGCCGATTTCACCCGCTGCCATCAAATTATGCTTGATGGCAGCGGGTGAAATCGGCGCAAACAGCGCCTTTATGTCTTCTCACTTTTTATATGATTACCAATAAAAAATATAAATATTTAATAGACATAACAACACAATCGATAAGAAAGATGAAGAAGGGCGACTGGAAACAGTCGCCCTTGTGATTTGAAATTGCAACAATTGTTGCAATGATAGAGCGGAATTTTGATGATATATTCAACATAACAGGAAGTGGTAGATTAAAATGAAAACAGCCATGTCTGATTTGGAGCGTTTTGCAAATGAGGTGCTTTTGCCCGATCATATTAATTTGACTCGTGCCGTTTTGGTTATGGGCGAATTTGAGTATCCTCATTTAGACATTGACGCATATATTGGTCAATTAGATCGTCTGGCCGAACATGCTAGACATTATTTGCGTGAGGATCGTTCTGAACATTCGGCACAAGATTTGGCCGACTTTTTGTTTAATCGTTTAGGCTTTGTTGGTAATTACCAACATTATCACGACCCTAAAAATAGCTTCCTCAATGAGGTGATTGATCGCCGCCTTGGCATTCCAATTACTTTGTCATTGGTTTACCTCGAGGTTGCAAATCGCCTTGGTTTTGAGGCTGAGGGAGTGGGTTTGCCGGGGCATTTTATCGTGCGGGTGACCTGCATGCCTACACACGTGGGTGAAATTGATTATATTTACCTCGACCCATTTAATCGTGGGGCAAGAATGAGTATCGATGATTGTCGCCAGCGCGTGCAAACCTTGACCAAAGGGAAACTTCATTTTCAGATTGGATTTCTTAATCCGGTTGGTGCGCGCCATATTTTGACCCGAATGCTTAATAATCTGAAAAGTGTATATGTGCATCAAAATGACCTTGAGCGCACTTTGGCTGTAATTGAGCGTTTGTTGGTCATTAACCCACTTGACCCAGCTGAAATGCGAAATCAGGCGATTTTGCATACCAATTTGGGCCAACGCCGCCGTGCTGTGGCAATTTATGAGCGCTATTTAGATATTTACCCCAATGCGCCTGATGCGAATAAAGTAAAAGAGACGATTGTGTCATTGGCGAACGAAGTGGCACGTTGGAATTAATAAGATTGTGCCATCACACATACGTACAATAGTAAGGCTTTGAACTGGTTAGAACTTTCTATTGAAACAAGTAACGAATTGGCGGAAGCCATTAGTGATGCATTATTCGAATATGTAGAGGGTGGGGTGGTCATTGAACAATTTAATGACGCCACCCGTACTGCTGATCGTTGGGAAGATGAAGCCGCCACTGGCCCAGTGGTTGTGCGTGCTTATTTGCCCTTAGATGAAACAACGGCCCAGCGTCGCAATCAAGTTGAATTTGCATTACGTTGCTTAAATATGGCGCTGCACGAGCAGCAAATAAATCCCATTGGCATGCCCGTCTACCGCGAGGTAGACACCGAAAATTGGGCGGAAAAGTGGAAGGAAAATTACAAGCCTATTCGCATAGGCAAAAGGGTGTTAATTCGTCCATCATGGATTGACCGCGCCGAAGTGCCAACTCAGTTGGGCGAGGTTGAACTGGTACTTGACCCCGGGCAAGCATTTGGCACAGGGTTGCACCCTACTACCCAATTATGTGCCGCTGCACTTGAAGATGTGCTGCAACCGCATCATGCATGGCGCGTTTTCGATATTGGCAGTGGCTCGGCCATTCTTACGGTTTTGGCCGCTAAATTGGGGGCGGCTTATGTTTTAGGCGTAGATACTGACATGGACGCAGTGCGCACCGGAATTGATAATGTTGAGCTAAATAAGGTTGCGCATTTGGTTAAAATTGATCAAGGCTCGTGGGATTACACACATGAACGTTTTGATTTGGTCGTGGCCAATATTTTGGCCCCAGTGATTATTAAAATGTTGGTGCAGGGCATGGCCGCTCGTGGCCCACGTTTTGTGTTTTCGGGTATTTTAGATACGCAGGCTGACGCGGTAATTGCCGCGATGAATGAAGCTGGGATACGCTTGGTTGATCGTCGGCAAATGCTTGATTGGGTGTGTTTGATTGGTGAGACTACAATATAAATATATCAAGAATAGGTGGAAATCGAGGAAATGCCGATCTCACAAACAAGCTATGCTCTTAGCCTATTAGTGAGATTGGTCAAAACTACATTTCTAACCTATTGGGGTATAAATTATGGAGGTGTTGTATGTCTGATCGCAAAGCGTTATTGGTAGGTGTCAATAAATTTAAGTTTGTGCCAAGCGCCGAGTTAAATGGTTGTGTGAATGATGCCAATGATATGGCGTTTTTGCTCAAAGAAACACGTGGTTTCACAGACGAAGATATTACCATTTTGACCGATAGTTTGGCGACTAAGAAAGCCATTATGAAGGCGCTTGAGCGTTTGGTGACAGAGGCAAAGTCGGGCGCGCTCAGCTATTTGGTTTTTTCGTTCTCATCGCATGGCACTCAAATTCCAGATTTAGACGGCGATGAAGATGAGGAGATGATTGATAACGCCAAAGTGCGTGCCGATGAAGCATTTTGCCCATATGACTTAAAAAAGAAGGGCGATCAATGGGACCCAGCCAAGATTATTTCGGACGATGAACTGCATGAGTTGTTTGTAACGGTGCCGGAATCATGTTTGGTTGAGGTGTTTTTAGATACCTGTCATAGTGGCACTGGTATTAAAGCCATCGATTTGATGGGGTTCCCCGATGCCCCAAGACCGCGTTACTTGCCGCCACCCAGCCTTGCAGCTTTTAAACGTTTCTCAAGTGCCAAGGGCTTGCCGAAGCCACGTAGCATTACCAGTGGGCGTAAAGAAATGCGTGCAGATGATTCATTGGTGCGCAAAGGCACTGTTTTGTGGACAGGCTGTAAAAGTGATGAAACCAGCGCCGATGCAATGTTTGACGGGCGTTACAACGGCGCGTTTACGTATCATTACATTAAGATAATGCGTGAAAACCCCAGCGCTACGCGCCGTGAGGTGCATAAGCTCATTAAAGCCGCGATCAAAAAAGCCAAATTTGATCAATCGCCTCAACTTGAGGCCGATGCCACCAATCGCTAATCAACCGTTCATCCTTCAACCTTTATCCTTCATTCTTTAAAATGATTCCTTACACTTATCTTGCAGAACAACTTGCCAATGATGGCATTGATGTGAACGCTGTCGAAGCTGCACTTAAAGCCCAGCGTATCGAAACCCCGAGTTGGGGTTATGCCAATAGTGGTACCCGTTTTAAGACCTTTGCCCATGCTGGTGCCGCCCGCACCACCCGCGAGAAACTCGATGATGCTGCGATGGTGCATAAACTCACCGGTATTGCCCCTAGCGTGGCGGTGCATATTCCTTGGGACAAACCCGAAGGTGATGATTATGTGGCGATGCGCCAGTATGCTGAATCACGCGGGATTGTGATTGGTGCTGTCAACCCCAATGTTTTTCAAGATGAGGTCTATCGTCTTGGTTCGTTGGGCAACCCCAATAGTGGCACACGTGAATTGGCGCTTGATCATTTGATTGAGTGTTGCGACATTATGCACAAGACCGGCAGCCGTGATTTAAGCCTATGGTTTGCCGATGGCACCAATTATGCTGGGCAAGATGATTTGCGTGCGCGTAAACGGCGTTTTGAAGAGGGTTTACGACAAACTTATGCCCATTTGCCCACTGGCGGGCGCATGTTGATTGAATATAAATTTTTTGAGCCAGCATTTTATAGCACCGATGTGCCAGATTGGGGTGTAGCCTATGCTTTTGCCCTAAAATGTGGCCCGCAAGCCCAAGTTTTGGTCGATCTTGGGCATCATGCGCCGGGCGTAAATATTGAGCAAATTGTGTCGTTTTTGCTTGATGAGGGTCGGCTGGGTGGTTTTCATTTTAACAATCGCAAATATGCCGATGATGATTTGGTGGTCGGTAGCGTAAACCCCTATGAGCTATTTTTAATTTTTAACGAGTTGGTCGGGGCGGCACAGAGTTCAGATGTGTTAACCCGCAGCACCGCCGAAAATTTGGCTTATATG